>NZ_VMMK01000033.1:32743-54572 GCF_013277255.1 Streptococcus sp. 2154 | reverse complement strand
GTTGTGGCATTAAAATATCCTCCAATAGTTTTACTTTACTAATAGTATACAGGAGGTCTTCCATGAATGATAGATACCTTGTTATGACGCGCTTACAAGCCAGCCGTCCACTTCCTGAAATGCAAAAATCTCCTAGCAGGCTTTCCTGCTAGGAGATTTTCTTATGAGAGGTACTTGTTAAGCTTTGAAAATTGGATTTATTATTCGATAAGTATCAAACCATCTACCAATTAAGCTTCTTCGTCTTCTTTACGACGACGACCTGCAAGACCAAGACCAAGTAAGGCACTTGCGGCAGCTGCTACCATAGCTACAGTAGAATCTGCTGTACCTGTATTTGGCAACTCTTTAGCGACTGTACGCACGTTTGTTGCTGCTTGAGCTGGAGCTACAGCTGGTGTTTGAGCAGCTTGGTCCTTAGCTGGACTTGCATGATTAGTTGCTGGAGAAACTTTCGCCAGGAAGTCTTCGATACGTTTAACCGTTGCAGCCACATCTGCCTGAGTTGCATCTGCATTGGCAAATACTTTCTTAGCGTCTGCCAATAAGTCAGTCGCTGCTTTTGCAGTTTCTGCATCAAGCTTAGTTGATTCTTGGATGATTAGTCCTTCTAACTGACGAATAGCATCTGCTAACTTAGCTTTATCCACTTTTGCTTCAGTGTTAGTAGCTCCGTTATTTTGAGCTGAAGGAGCTTGTTTAAAGATAGCTTCAGCGGTAATTGCTAAAACTTTGCCATCTTTAGTTACAACAGTTGCATTTCCTGCCTTGTCAAAGAGAACATCTACTACATCAGCATTTGCTGCTTTAATCTTAGCTTTTGCAGCTTCTTTTTCTGAATCTGTTAAGTTAGTAAAGTCTGCTACTGTTTCTTTTTCAAAGTCAAGGTTGATGTTATCTCCGCTATTCTTAGCTGTTACATCACTTTCTGTTTTCACTAATTGGTCTTTTGCAATCGATACTGTATTTCCATCTAGTGTTACTGTGGCGTTACCTTTATCGTCTACTACTACAGTCGCTCCTGAATTGACGGCTTCAATTGCTTTCTTAACTGCTGCTTTTTCATCTTCCGTTAAGTTATCTTTGTTTCCAACTAATGTACGGAATGCTGGTGTTTTCACTTTAGCAGTCTTAGCTTCGTCAGCTAGGTTTCCAGCTGGGATTACTAGGTCTAAAGCTGGAATATTCAGAACTGTACCATCAGCTTTAGTTACTGTTGCATTACCTTTGTCGTCTACTACTACAGTTGAACCTGGGTTGACTGCTTTAACCTTCTCTTCGATAGCTTTCTTCTCTTCTGGAGTTAAGGCATCTGGATCTGCTACTACAGTTTTAGCTGCTGGTGTATTGACATCATTGCCTGCATTTTCTTTAGTAATATCATCTTGTGTTTTCACTAAATCAGTGGCTGGAATGACCGCTGTCTTACCTTCTGGTGTTGTAACTGTAGCATTACCCTTATCGTCTACTACTACAGTTGAGCCTGGGTTGACTGCTTTAACCTTCTCTTCAATAGCTTTCTTCTCTGCGTCTGTCAACTTGTCTAGGTTCGCTGCTACAGTTTTAGCTGCTGGTGTATTGACATCATTGCCTGCATTTGGTTTAGCTGCATCTGCTGCTGACTTCGTCAAGTCTGTTGCTGGAATAACGGCTGTCTTACCTTCTGGTGTTGTGACTGTGGCATTTCCTTTATCGTCCACTACTACAGTCGCTCCTGGGTTAACTGCTTTAACCTTCTCTTCAATAGCTTTCTTCTCTGCAACTGTCAACTTGTCTGAGTTCGCTACAACCGTCTTATCCGCCGGCTTAACGATGTCGTTGCCTGCGTTTGGTTTAGTTGCATCTTCCGGTGATTTGAATAAATCTTTCCATGGAATTGTTGCCACAGTTCCATCATTTAAAGTAACAGTAGCGTTACCTTTATCATCAAATTTAACAGATTTAGCCTCAGGATTGAGTTTTCTTAATTTTTCTTCTACTTTGGCTTGTGCAGCTGAATCAGTCGGTTCACCAACCACTTTATCTGCTGGTTTAACAATTTCACCATTTCCTGCGTCAGATTTAGCTGTATCTTCCTTAGTTCTCACTAACTCAGTTGATGGAATCGTTGCAGTCTGACCTTCTGGTGTAGACACTGAAACAGTTCCGTCTGCATCGAGTAGCACAATAGAATTTGGATTTACAGACTTAACAGCAGCAATAATTTGAGCTTTTTCTGACTCTGTCAACATCGATTTATCCTTGATGATAACTTTATCAAGTGGTTTGTTAATATCGTTTCCACCTTTACCATTATCTAGATTCTCCAACGTTTTCACCAAATCAGTTGGATTAATGATTCCCTTATCACCATTTGCTGTAGTAACTTCAATATTTCCAGCGTCGTTATATTTAACCTCTTTGGCTGTTGGGTTCACTTTCCTCACTTCTTCTAAGATTTTAGCTTTTTCCTCAGCTTTTAGGTTGGCTGGATCATTAACTAGCGCTTTATCAATTGGTCTGTTAATATCCCCAACTGCTCTAATTGCCGATTTATCCGCGTCTTGAATCTTATTAACATCTGCTTCTTTATTCGCAGCATCTACTAATTTCTTAGCTTCGGCTGCTATTTGATCTGCTTTATCTTTAAGATTCTCTTTCGCTTTAGGAGATAAGTCAGTACGCGCGTCAATCTCTTCTTTCTTCGCTTTTGTTTGCTCATCAATGGCTTTACGAGCATTTGGTTTATCTTCTACAACAGGTAAAACTTTCCCTATTTCAGCATTTGCATCATCTTGAAGTTTCTTAACCTCTGAATCTGTTCTAGCAATATCAATTGCTTGCTTAGCTTCTTTGGCTAAGGCTGTCGCTTTTTCAGCAGCTTCAGCTTTTTCTTCATCCGTGGCATCTGGTGTGTTTTCAATGGCTTTTAGTTGTTCAGCTAGCTTATCATCAATAGCTTTCTTGGCTGCAGCTTTAGTTGTTGTTTCTGGATTCACAGCTTTAATCGCTGCTACACCGTGTTCCTTAGCACTATCTACTGCTCCTTGAACCTTCCTTGATTCCTCTGGTGTTGTGGTTACATCTGGTTGAGCATCAATGGCCTGGTTCGCTTCGGCTGCTCGAGCTTGAGCTTCTGCTTTAACTTTCGCTTTTTCTTCAGCTGTTAGATCTTGGCGAGCATCAATTTCTGCTTCTTTCTTAGCTAGTTCATCTGCCACTGCTTTCTTAGCAGCTGCTTTGGCTACTGGATTCACAGCACCAACTGCAGACTCACCGGCTTCTTTGGCTACTTCTGCATCACTTGTTGCGGCTGCTACTGCTGCCTTAGCCTTGTCTGCTTCTTCCTTAGCCTTGTCTTTAGCAGCTTTCTTCTCTGCATCTGTCAAGTCTGTACGCTCATCAATGGCCTTGTTCTTAGCAGCAAGAGCGTCATCAATGGCTTTGTCAGCGGCTGCTTTAGCAGTTGTTTCTGGATTCACAGCTTTAATCGCTTCTACACCTTGTGTCTTAGCGGCATCTACTTGTTCTTGAGCTGCTTTGGCTTCTTCTGGTGTTGCGGCTACATCTGGTTGAGCATCGATGGCCTTGTTCGCTTCAGCTGCTTTCGCTTGAGCTTCTTTCTTAGCTGCATCTTTTTCTTCAGCTGTTAGATCTTGGCGAGCATCAATTTCTGCTTCTTTCTTAGCTAGTTCATCTGCCACTGCTTTCTTAGCAGCTGCTTTGGCTACTGGAGTCACAGCACCAACTGCAGACTCACCGGCTTCTTTGGCTTTGGCTACTTCTGCATCACTTGTTGCGGCTGCTACGGCTGCCTTAGCCTTGTCTGCTTCTTCCTTAGCCTTGTCTTTAGCAGCTTTCTTCTCTGCATCTGTCAAGTCTGTACGCTCATCAATGGCCTTGTTCTTAGCAGCAAGAGCATCATCAATGGCTTTGTCAGCGGCAGCTTTAGCGGTTGTTTCTGGATTCACAGCCTTAATCGCTTCTACACCTTGTGCCTTAGCGGCATCTACTTTATCTTGAGCTGCTTTGGCTTCTGCTGGTGTTGCGGCTACATCTGGTTGAGCATCAATGGCCTTGTTGGCTTCGTCAGCGGCTGCTTGAGCTTCTGCTTTCGCTTTCGCTTTTTCTTCAGCTGTTAGATCTTGGCGAGCATCGATTTCTGCTTCTTTCTTAGCTAATTCATCTGCCACTGCTTGTTTAGCGGCTTCTTTGGCTACTGGAGTCACAGAAGTAACATCCGCTACACCTTTATCTTCTGCCGCGTCCACAAGTTTTTGGGTTGCTCGAGCTGCATCTTCTGTATCTTCATTATCAGGTTGAGCGTCAATTTTAGCTAGTTCTGCATCAGCTAGTTTTTTGGCTTCTGCTTTCGCTGCGTCTTTTTCTGCTTGACTTAGGTCTGTGCGCTTATCAAGCTCATCATTTTTAGCTGTTAAGGCATTGGCAATTGCTGCCTTAGCATTCTCTTTAGCAATTGGGTTTACTTTCGAAATGGCTGTAGTGGCTTCTGTTTGCGCAGCATCTACAGCTGCATCTGTCGTCGCTGCATCGATTTTCGCTGTTGCTGACTGGGCTGCTTCATTGGCTTTAGCAATAGCTGCTGTCTTTTCAGCCTCTGATAGGTTTCTGTCTGCATTAATGGCATCCTCTTTGGCCTTACGAGCTGCTTCAATTGCCGCTTTAGCTTCAGCTTTTTTAGCTATTACTGGATTGTCGGCTGCAATGGCAGTTGTCCCTTCAGTTTGAGCTTGATCCAAGGCAGCTTTTGTTGTTAGGTTAGGATCATTGATGGCTGCTAATGCTGTTTCCTTATCTGCATTTACCTTAGCGATAGCGGCTTGTTTTTCATCCTCGGTAGCATTCGGATCTGTACTAGCATTAATTTCTGCAATCTTATCTTCTGCAGCCTTGTTCACTGCATCGATTGCAGGTTGTTTATTTAGGGTCGTAAACTCTGTTAGTGGTCTTCTGTCTATTGATCCATCTGTGTAGGTTACTAGTAAATCATTTCCCTCTTTTGTGATTGATTGAATCCTACTATTTTGATTCTCTACTTCTTGACCACGCTTAGACTCTAACCGTCTATCTGGATTGGTTTGAGAATATTCAAGTTTGACTCTTTCTTTTACTTTTGCAAACTCTTCCTCTGTTACAGCTGCAGGGTCGGTCACCACAACCTTGTCGGCTTCCTCAGGAGTTTTTATATCATATTTTTCTCTCTGAGGTTTATTGACAACATTGAAAGCATGGTCATTGGCTTTTCGTTCCCCAGATCCAGTAAAGTCTGTTCCTTCAAGATCTGTAACCCGCACATAACGCCAACCCAAAGCTAGGCGTCTAGGATTTTCCCCTTTTGTCCCTGCGTCCAATTTAGATTGTGACAAACCACTTGTCGCAGTTGTAGTCCCTGAATAGGTAATAACTGCTGGATTAGTCTCTGACGCTGATGTTTCAGAAGTAATAACATTTGCCTTATAACCATACTCTGTATCAACTTTATCATTTTCACCTGTAACAGGTCGAAAAGCGTTATTCCCACCTTTCAGCAATTTAGCAGACTTAATCTTATCTGCATCATCTTTGATTTTGATCTCAAATGAGTTGTCTTCTCCACTATACACATAGATTTCTCTTTCAGTAGGATCAGAATATGGAATGTCGACTGTTGGAGGTTGATTGGTACGTGCTACATTAGCAACTGGAACCACATCGGTTGAACCGTCTTTATAGGTCACAGTGACGTTTCCGTTCTCTACGTTTACACTATCCACTACTTCAGAACGATTTGTTAGGGCAGTACCTCTTTGAGACGCTAGTCTAGCATCCTGGCTAGTTTTAGAATATTCAACTTTAAGCTGAGTTTGAATTTTTTCAATATCTGTAGGAGTTAAATTGTTAATATCTGTAACACTGATTTTATCAGCATTTCTTTCTGGTTCATGGATGCTATATTTGTAGGTTTGAGATTTAAGGACAAGATACATATATCCTGGATCTTTTATTGTCCTAGAGTCTCCAACATTATTTAGACCTTGTTCATCACCAACCTTTACAAAGCGAGTCCCAATATTTACTGTTTGTTCCTCATTTTTTGTGTATTCATTTTTCCCTTTAAGTGTTTCATTCGGTTTTCCTGAAATGGTAATTTTAGCAGGAACAGCTTCAGTAGCAGGAGTAGCAGCTACGTTGTCACTTTCAGCATCATTAATTATAGTTGCAGTATAGCCAAACCCAAGGTCAAGTTTATTATCTTCTCCTGCAACTTTGTTAAATTTCTGGTTTGATCCCTGTTTCACTGTTGCATAACGAATTTTCCCACTGTCATCGTGGACAGGAATTTCAATACCTGCATCTTCCTCATTATAGACAAAGATTTTCTTTTCACTCGGAATAGAATAGGGGATATCCGCTACAGGTTTTTGGTTTTCTGTAGCAGGAGACGTTGCTCCACCTCCTGGGTCAGCCTCCCCCCCTCCGTTAGGGCTAGCTGCCACAGCGGCTCCGCCTTGTGAGTCTGCGCCATTCTCAGCAGCTGACACTGCTCCGTTCCCCAAAAACATAAATAGAGCCGCTACTGCCACACTGGCTGCACCAAAGCTATATTTACGAATAGAATAACGCGTGACCTTCTCACGACGCAGGCGCTCAGATCGACTCATGGATACTTTCTTGTCCATTACTTAAACTCTCCTTTAGGATTATATTTTTCTACACAAGAGAAGCTCCTCCTTCCTTATAGAAGGAGACTTCCTCTATGCATAGATTTACTTTACTATGATACATAATTACCAAACTATATGCAACTGTTTTGTTTGCTAATATTTTGCTAAAAAAAAAAAACATTTTTCTGATTTTTTTAAATTTTATTCGGTTTTTTTATCCATATTTTTCATTATTTTATGAATTTGTTAAGGATTTACCGATTATTATGGCATCTTATGCTCTGATTCTTTAGGATTCGCTCAACCCTTAATTTCTATAAATATTATTTTTTCAAAATAACTCTATCTTTTTCACTAGCCTCGACAAAATAAGTAGAAAAAATGTAAGGGGGTGCGCCTTTTTCATTGGCATCATTTGAAGATGACAACATGCAAGGAGCCTAAAAAAGAGAAACAGCCAGTGATATCACTAGCTATTCTGATTGCTTGCCATAGAACAGAAGATAGCGGCTCCTTACCTCTCCTGACTACTTGACTAGTCTTGACCACTTACTATAGCTGCTCAGTTTTAAACAAGCAGGTTATCAGAAAGCCATGGCCTAGCCTACTGATTTTAAACAAGGAGCATTGGATGGCATCAAAAAAGAACACAGGCCTGCCGAGGCAGCCAAAGTTTTTGATCTTGGTCTCAGAACTCTCTTCAGCTAGGAAAAGAAATGAGGTGAACAAGGACACTGAGAGCGGAAAGAGCGAGTCATCAAAAATCGAAAGCTTCCTTTAGAGGAGTCGAAAGCTTTTGTAGAGGCTCATCTCGAGGCTGCTTTCAGGGAAATTGCGGCACAGTTTGATTGTGCTCTCCCTTCAGTAGGGGCAGCTTTAAAGCAGATTCAGGTCACTTGAAAAAGACGACTAGCTTTAAGGAACAAGATTCAAAAAAAAGTCGCTGACTTCTCTAGTCTGGAGATTTTCCAATCTCTCTCCTTATGGAACAGTTCCATAGTAAAGTAAAATAGAAATAGGACAAATCAATCAGGACAATCAAATCGATTTCTAACCATGTTTTAGAAGCAGAGGTGTACTATTCTAGTTTCAATCTATTATATTTTTTAGCAATGGGCTTTGAGATAACATAAAAATCGAAGTTCTGCTACTCCTGTAAATGGAGTCATAGAAATTCGATTTTTTCTAATGATTCTAATCCTAGACGTTCAAAAATAGGCCCCACTCGTTTGGTATAGTAAAGATGGTTGAAAATCTCATCGATTTCCTCTTGTGTCAAACGTGATGTCACCTCTGGATCTGCTTCCAGAAGTAGTTTGAAGTCTACTTGCTTGTCCCAAGAGTAGGCTGTTTTTGGTTGTACCAAGTCATAGGCTTGCTCACGGGTCATGCCTTGTTCAATCAAGGTCAACATAGCACGTTGGCTAAAGATCAGACCAAAAGTCGCGTTCATGTTGCGGATCATGTTTTCTGGTAAGACCGTCAAGTTCTTGACGATATTTCCAAAACGGTTGAGCATGTGGTCAATCAAGATGGTCGTATCAGGTGTGATGATACGCTCAGCTGATGAGTGGGAAATGTCGTGTTCATGCCAGAGAGCCACATTCTCATAGGCTGTAATCATGTGACCACGCTCTAAACCCTGTTCAATCCCTTCTGCACGACCGCGTTCCAACCCTTTTTCTTCAGCTTGTTCCAAGGCATAGTCCTGCGCTAGCAAGGCTTGTTCTTCGCGTCTGCGTTGTTCACTAAACATCTCCCTGTCCTCCTCGGACCAGCTCTTGTAGTCCAGCAGTTGATCTGCTTGGCTGATGGCTCGCTCGGGTTCCTGAGTAAAGGGCTTATTACCAAAAAACTCCAACCACGGCTTGCGAACCTCGTCTTTGCTGGTTTCTCTGTATTTTTTTAGGTCTTATTTGTAATGTTTTTTCAATAGCGACTCAAACTCAGCGACAGTCATACCCAGCTGATGGCTGGCAACCTCGGAAGTCAGAAGTCCTTGGCGAACCATATCCAGAAAGGCAAAAAGTTTTCCACGTTCAAGTCCTTGTTCTAAACCTTTTTCGATGCCCTGTTCAATCCCCTCAGCTCGACCACGTTCAAGTCCACGCTCTAAACCTTTTTCGATGCCTTGTTCAATCCCCTCAGCTCGACCACGTTCAAGACCTTCTGCACGACCTCTCTCCAACCCTTTTTCTTCAGCTTGTTCCAAGGCATAGTCCTGCGCTAGCAAGGCTTGTTCTTCGCGTCTGCGTTGTTCACTAAACATCTCCCTGTCCTCCTCGGACCAGCTCTTGTAGTCCAGCAGTTGATCTGCTTGGCTGATGGCTCGCTCGGGTTCCTGAGTAAAGGGCTTATTACCAAAAAACTCCAACCACGGCTTGCGAACCTCGTCTTTGCTGGTTTCTCTGTATTTTTTTAGTTCCAAGAACGCCATCTTAACCAGATGATTTTCTTGTCCATTATTGGTGATGGTTAAAACCTCACCTGTCGTATCCTCGCGCATACTAAAACTATGAAAAGCTAGGTCATCTGAAAAGTAATTGCTGTCCACAATTGCGATAGCGTATACTGGTGCAATGTGTTTGTAGCTCTGGTGAGTATTTCCTTCTTGCTGGCGGATTTTTTCTAGGTTTTGATTGACCTGACTGCACAGATAAGCCCACAGGCGATTGATGAAAAAATTCTGATGATGGACTTGAATCTCAATGATTACTTGAGTACCATTATCTAGTTCAGCTAAAACATCTATACTGGTATAGAAATCCTGTGCCGAGTACGGCAGGGAAGGCAAGACGTGAATGTTGCTTCCCTCCAAAATGGTCACATTTTTAGCTGGCAAGTCCAGCATATCGCGAATAAACTGACAAGTGATTTCTGGGTTGCTGAAAATTTTCTTAGCAACCAAGTCATTAGTTGGGCTAATGCCCGGATGTCTTAAAATCATCCATTTCCTCCTTTTATTATACCATAGTTTTAAATCTAGTTTTACTAGATTCACTGACTCTATCTATTTATTCGAAAAGGAAATGAATTGTAAAGATATTTTATCTCGTTTCAACTAAAATATGAGCTTGATCAATAAGCTGTCCATCCACAGTCAGATTCAGATAGAAATCCAAGGTCTTATCGGCAGCAAAATACAGGGTTGGTATGGTCAAATCTTTTTTGCTTTCCCCAGCTTGGAATTGAAGGACTTGAATCTCGTCCTGATAGACGACACCATGGACACCTGTCCCCGGTTGAATCGAAATCTTAGCTTCCAAAGGAGTACTACTTTCGCTACGTTCAATCCTAAAATGAAGAGTCTCTCCCTTTGCCACAGCTAAGCTTTTTTCTGCAAATGCTAATCCCTGAACAACTTCTTTTTTTGATAAGCTAGGAGTTTTATAGAGGGAAATCTTGGTCAGTACAGGTAAATCCTGTGTCTCTGTAATCATCACGCGCACCTTCTGTGCCTCTACTATCGGCCCTCGCAAGAGGCGCTTATGAGCAACTGTGAAGCCCCTGCCAAACTCCTGCCAGACACCATCCACCTCTACTTGCACATGAAAAGCAGCGATTCGTTGCCCTAGCTTCAAATCTTCTCTTAACTCAATTACATCAAAAGTTTTAGGCGCTCCCAAGTCGAGTTCTAACTGGATAGGCAAGCCTACATCGCTTGCCCAAGAACTGGTCTCAAGGCCATCTGTCAGATGATGACAAGCAAAGTCTGCGGAAAGAGCTGGACCAGATACCTTAGCTCCCAGAGCCAAATCTTCTTTATAGAGCTCATTGCGATAAGCCGCAAATTCATAGAGGCGTTCAATATCCTTTCCATCAAAGAGCCCATCTTGATTCGGCGGAATATTGAGCAAGAGAGGCATGCCCCTCCCTACCGAGTGAAAATAAATCTCGACCAACTCCTCAAGAGACTTAGGATCCTGATCTTCATGGTAAAACCAACCCGGCCGGATGGAAACATCTGCCTCACCGATTGAAAAAATCGTACCCGAGGGATCCCCATGTTGAAGATAGTCCAACTCTGCTTCTGTCCCTAGTTTATCAGGATTCACCTTTTGCCACAGGGGATCACCAGCATATCCTCGTTCATTGCCAATCCAGCGGATACTGGTGCCTTCTGTTGAAAAAATTAAGCAATCTCCCTGCAGGTCACGAATGGTTTCAAACCATTTTTCAAATTCATAATTGATCTTTTGAGCACCCTCTCCTCTGGCACCATCCATCCAGACCTCAGCAAATTTCCCTCCATTTCCATAAGCAGGATTTGATAAAATCTCCTTCAGCTGAGCCAGATAATAGGCATTATAGTCCGCTTCTCGGTTCACATGATAGAGCGGGCTGTGGGCATCCCAGGGTGACAGGTAGACCCCCATATCCATATCAAATTCTGTAGCAGCTTGAGATACTTCAAGGAGCAAGTCCCCCTCTCCATCCCTCCAAGGACTGGCCTTAACCGAATAATCTGTGTGAGCCGTCGGATAGAGGACAAAGCCATCGTGGTGCTTGACCACCAAAATCAACTTCTTAAAGCCCGTTTCCTTGAGCACGCGAATCCACTCACGCGCATCTAACTGTGTCGGGTTAAAGTGTTCAGGATCCTCCTGACCTGTCCCCCATTCCTGGTCATAAAAGGTATTAGGCCCAAAATGGATAAAGGCTGCTAGTTCATCCTCTAAATACGCTAACTGGGCCTGACTAGGCAAGGGGCCATGCGGTTTTATTGCTCTTACCATACTACTTCCTATCTACATTTTTCTTTACTTTTTTGGCATACACTTGCAATTCTGTTAAGGCTAGGGGGCTTGCCAAGTTTTCAAATCGAAGACGAAGGGCATAGGTTTCCACCTTGTCAAATTCAAAACGAAGCTCCTCATCCTTGTCACTTGACACTTTTCGGATAGCTGATACAGGGCGCCAATTCTCCTCTTGTTTGAGCAGAGAATCCTTGTCCAAATGATTTGGAGTCCGAGGCAAGCTAGGCTCATTCCCTACATAATAATCGATATGGGTAGGATCCACCGCCACGTAGTCTTGATTTTCGACATAATACAAGGTCACATTATCCACAAATCGCGGTTTTAAAATCCCTGCATCTCCAAAAAGAATGCCGACATTGGCTTGCTCTGACTTGGCAATCCAAGTATTGGCTGTCGATTTCTTCCGAGAAATGACCTTGTCATTGAGGTAAGAGACTGGGTGATTCGGCTCTGAGTGGGAAGCAAATACCAGAGGCAGGTTGGATCCTGTCCACTGATTGGAAATGACTTCCCCATCTACACTGGCATCTGTCACATGAATGGTGACTGTTGCTGGCAACTCACAGCCCGCTACTTGTCCTGTAAGAATACATTCTCCTACCTGAGCATAGACTTGAGGATCGAGTTCATCCCAAGTCACCTTGGCCGTATCTCGTCTGCCATCTGATAAGACTAGCTTAACTCGGTCTGGTAGGTGTGGGGCTTCCTTGACAAGCGTCCAAATCCTTTCAGTCTCAATAGCGCAAATCCCTTGGACACAAATCTGAGCAGAAGCCTTTAAATCCAGCCCTTCCAGCTGACCAGATACCATAAACTCATGAAAGCTTGCCATATCTTCTTCGGAGATTGCCTCCCAAACAACCTTGACTCGTTTTGCACCGCCAGACTCATAGTCCACCAAAACTGAAGATGGAAGATGTGGATAAGTCCCCTTAGCTGTATACAAGCGAAGTGGTCGTACAAAAACTGCCTGCCCTAGTGAGGTATTTTCTGCCACCTGCAAATGAGTTTGATAGGTCTTTCCTTGATAAATAGCACTGATAACCAAGTCGCCTGCAGACAAGCAATGAAGCACTCCCTGCTTGATAATGGCGTGGGCACTACCACTCGTCTCCCAAATCACTTCACTATTCCCCACCTTGTTCACAAGGTTATCCACAGTTTGTGGATAAAGTCCAATAGCTGGGGAATCCCCTTCTTGTAATCCTGCCTGCTTGTCCACTCGAATCTCAAATAAGCGCTGATTTTTCACTGACTGGCAAGCCAAATCCTCTCCCACTAAGAGATCGAAACTTGCCGGCTCTAGCCCTCTGGCACTGGCCTTTACTCTCACTTGACCTACCCGCTCCAAGCTCTGAACTAAGAGGACACCTCTGCCATGAAAGGCTTTCCGCTTAAACCGACCATTTTTCTGGGCTTGGTAACGTTCACGACTGGCCTGCCTACCATTATCCACACCTACAATAAGAGCAGGGCCTTCAATTTCAAAATGAAGCTGATTGGAAGCAGTCGGCACCCAATTTCCATCCTTGTCCAATACATCAAAATAGAGATAGAGGAGGTCTTGCCCATCTGGCTCCAGTTTTGTCTTCTCAGCATGTAGCCCGATTTTGGCTGGCTTACCTGCAGTCACCACCCTATCTTCTGCCACAAGCTGACCTTGACGGTCATAGGCCACAGCACGCAATTCTCCCGGTTGATAAGCCAATCGCCATTCTAGATAGAGCTGGTCAGAACCTTGTCCCTCCTGGTATCTTCGACCGTCTGAAGTCCATTTTTCCTGAAAGGTCTTCCTACCTTGGGATTTTCCATTGAGAAATAGCTCTACAGAACGGGCATTTGAATACACTCGAACAGGGATATCCCCATACTTATCCACAACTTGTTGATAACTCTTGTGGATTTCCCAATTCCAATGGGGTAGGATATGAACCATGGGATACTGATCTAGGTCCAACCACTGACTTTGATAGAAATAATAGTCATTTTTAGGAATCCCTGCCGTATCCACAAGCCCAAAATAGGAACTCTTTACAGGCATGTCATTTTGATTGTGCCAAGGAGTGGGCTCACCAATATAATCCACTCCTGTCCAGATAAACTGACCCGCATAGTCTAGCCGATTTCTATCTGCTATCCAAGAAGCCGTCGCTGTCTTCCCCCAAGGAACTCGATCATTGCCATAGTCTGACTGTTCAAAATTCCGCACGCGGCGATTATCCCCAACCCATTCCTTATCTGGGCGAAAATAGCTATCACGCGTTCGGGTAGCCGATGAGGTTTCAGAGCCGTAAAGTCGCCACTTGGGATGTCTTTTGCGAATCCCATCAATATTGTCTTCCGAGTAATTCAAGCCTACCACATCCAGCAAATCGGCTATCTTTTCATGGCCTCCAGAACCATCGCCAAAGCGGAATTGATCCATTCCCATGGTCACAAAACGACTCTCATCCACTTCCTTGACCCTTTCTAGCAAGCGTTTGATCGTCTTCAATGAATGAGCATCGCCATTTGCTTCGCTGACTTCATTTCCCAAGGACCACATAAAAATCGCTGGATTGTTCTTGCCACGCTCAATCATGGTGCGCAAATCGTAATCTGACCAGAAATCGCCTGCTTTCGCTTCTGGATGAGTCGCTTCTTCCTCAAAAAAGCGACCATAGTCATATTCTTTCTTGCCTCCATACCAGGTATCAAAAGCTTCTTCTTGGATGAGTAGCCCCATTTTGGCAGCTAGAGCGAGTAAAATGCTACTGGCTGGATTATGGGTAATTCGAATAGCATTGACGCCCATTTCCTTCATCTGGCGCAAGCGTCTCTCAGCAGCTGACCTGTTTTCCACAGCTCCCAGCGCTCCGTAGTCATGGTGCAAACAAACCCCATGAATCTTCAACCAGCGACCATTTAGAAAGAAGCCCTTATCCACTTGCCAATCCATATAGCGGTAACCAAAGGTCTCCTCTTCTTCATCAACCAAAATGCCATCTTTGTAAAGGCGAGTCTTCAATTGGTAAAGGTAAGGATGGTCAATATCCCAAAGCAAAGGTTGGAAAATTGATATGGCTTGTTGGAAAGAATATTTGTCCCCAGACTCAATCACTAGAGAGTCTGTCGCCTGCCAGTCTGAAACCTGTTGTCCATCATACCAGATACTCTGCTCCAAATACACCGACACAGACTGAGAGCCATCATTTGAAACCTTACTTGTAAGCTGAGTCTCCACCCATCTATCTCTTTGTTCCTTGAGCTTGGGACTTTCTATCGTAATCCCATACAAATCCAGATGCACCGAATCTGTCATCAATAATTTTACTTCTCGGTAAATACCGCTACCAGAGTACCAACGACTGCTAGGTTGCTTATTTTCCACAAAAACCGCAAGCTGGTTGGCCGTCCCATCATTTCTTAGATAAGGCGTGATATCATAAGAAAAAGGTGTGTAGCCATTGGGATAATAGCCCAGCACTTGCCCGTTGATATAGACTTGGGCATTCATGTAAACTCCATCAAACAACAAACGCACCGATACAAGACTGGCATCTTCTTCCAAGTAAAACTGTGTCCGATACCAGGCTTGACCCCCATTTAACTGACCACCCTCATTTTGCGCTGGCGAATACTGGTCAAAATCATTGTAAATACTCCAGTCATGTGGCACTTGAATGGCCTGCCAATTTCCCCTCTGAAAATCCGACGCCAAGGCCTCTTCCTTCCCCACCTCTTGGCTAAAAAACCAGTGATTTCGTAAAACTTCTTCTCTTCTCATACAAGCATTCCTCTTTAAACGACTCGATTTACTTGACTATAGCACAAAACAAAAGCGCTTTCAAGATTTCCTCCATCACTCCCTAAGTCCTCAGAAAAGATTCTATAATTTGTGGAAAAGTCTGAAAATCACTCCATGTTCATACAAACTATCATTTGCAATAAACAATACAAACCTCAAAAGAGACCAAAAAACACCCCTCTGAATGTTCATTCCAGAGAGATGTTCCTTTTGTCCTAACTATTGTAAATCGATTGTCTAAAGTCATCTGAATCTTTGAGATAAGCTTTATAAATCGCTTTTTTCAGTTTTTGGACTGGAGTTTCGATAAAGGTATAGGTGCGCGCAGTTGTATTGCCTGCTTTTATTTGAGCAAGTTCTTCTTTAACAGCTTTCTGCATCAATTCACTTAACTTCTGACTTGTCAGACTTATTTGCTGACCTTCATATTGAATTGTCAAAGCTTTCAATTGATCAATCTTAGCTACTCTTTCCTTAAACTGTGCTTTTTTGAACTCCGCATATGTTTTTCCTAGAATTTTTTCAAAAATATACTTATCAGATAATGGTTTTCCTGCCGCTTCAGCTTGGTTTTTATATTGATTTGACACATAAGGAACAAATCCTTCATAGTAGCCCAAAGTAGCCATCAATTCAAATGCTTGTTTTCTAAAGGTGATGTCCCCACTCATACCAGAGTCATTTTGACTAACACCATAAATGGTATCAAACATATCAACAGTATAGTAACCGTTTGCTGCAATCTTACCTTTATCTGAAAAACCAGCAATGATATAACGGTTGACCATGATATGATTGTCAATCAAACTATCAACATCTGTCAATTTTTTGGCATCTTCTAAGGTAAGAGTTTGAATCTCCTCACTCTTATGAGTCGGTTTAACTGCTGGATTACGGTAATCTACCCAAGTTCTAGAACCTGTTGAAGTGATTGGCGTTATTTTTTTGAAATAACTCATCTTGTCTTCTGCAGATAAGCCTTTACTTGCCTCTGCTTCTAGGTAATCTAGAGTATAAAGGACATCAAAACTTCCCTTCATGTAAGATTGCAAATCTTCTGCCGTTTTAAATCGATCAGGTGTCTTATTGTAAAATCCATCCTTATCACTCTCATCATATACAAAGTTGAGATTGAAATAAGTATCCTTTTCTGGATTATAGGAGTTTTCAAAAATACCACGCGCATAAAACTCTGCGGCTGTACCATCTCGACGACCGTGATTATTAAACAAGACCGTTCTATCTAGTAAGTGCGTCATTTCATGAGAATAAGTCGCTGAACCTCTATCATCCAGAACTCTATCTATAAAGTAACGGACACCTAATCCATTAGCCTCAGCTCCCACCTTACTTACTGGAGAATAGTAATTCATAGGAGTCATAAACTGGTCGACCCCCTTATCAGCTCCACTACCAGTAGCTGGTGACCAAGTGCTATCAATCTGGGCATTCGGATTACTTGTATATTTCTTCATCGTATCAATAATCAAGCGATTTGTCAGCAACTTATCACGATTTTCTGGTTTTGTTATACGATAAAGAGTATCAACATAGTTGGCTTGTTGTACAGCCGCTTTTTCAATTAAAGACTTGACTCTAGCAAGCTCAGCCTGATACTTAGTTGGATTAGACTGGGCAAGAGAAGTATCTATATAGGAACCAATATTACCGTAAGTAATCGTCGCCATATTACTAATCACGTAAACATGTGGTTCTTTCACATTCAAAAGTCCCAAAATAGCAGCCATATTGGCCTCTTGTTTACGAGAATCCTTTTCCCCAGCGGTCAACTTGCTATATAGCCCGACATACGCTGAAGGATTTTCCTTAGATGGTTTTTCAACAATCATAGCTTGGCTAGATTTTTTAAGCCAAGTATCCGCATCATCTGACGTAAAGAGTTGGCGATTGCTATCTAAAAATTCCTTCAAGCTAGCCTTACCGGTGATAGTCGATAAATATTTTGTAAATGTTTGAGGACTATTGGTCAATTTCATCTCTTCATAAGACATGGATCCTAATTTTTTCAAACTAGCCAAGGCTGTCATTGTCTTATTGCCAAATGAACTTGGATTAAAGGCCAGAATATCACGAATATTCGTGTCCCCAAATTGAATATTATAAAAACGATTGATATAAGACAGTCCCAACAAAATCTGCTCTTTGTATTGCTCCAGCTCTTGTTTGACCTTGCTGCGATTTTCAGGGGTATCTCCTATAATTCCTAATGTATGCGAGGCAATCTTTTTGAAACTTGACTCAGCTTGCCTCTTCGTCTGATCAAAGCTTTCTTGGATTGACAGTTTTTGAAGATACTCTATGCGCAACATATCTTTGACCTCTTGGTCAGTGATATTTGGGTGTGTTTTTCTGAGCGCAATTCTCCTTGTTATAATATCTCGAGGATCATAGGTAGGCTCTAACTGTGCTTTTAGTTTACTGTCATGTAAGAAGTCTACTGACCTCGCGCTTGTGGTCAGAGCAGACACATCCACAGCATCTTCTCTCTCACTATTAGCTGGAAGCAAGTGTGGTTTATCCTCCTGACTACCAACTAAAACAACTCTCGGTTTCATTGGTTTTGTTATTTGACTCACTTCTCGAGGATTAACCAATTCACCAGTTTGTTCATTGATAGCGTAGGTTCTGGTCAGTGTATTCTCACCAACTTCTCCTTCAGAGGCTACCTTTTCCATCTTTTTAGCAAGAGAAGAATCCTCTCTTCGTTCCTCAGTAACAGCAATCGGTTGTATTACTTTTTCCACATTACCAACTTGAATCACTTTATCGACTGCTGGATTTACTTGTCTAGTGGTGTCAGATACCGTCACCTGACCTGTTGCCTGGTCTAGTTGATAAGTCGTCCTAGTTTCCACCGAACCATCACGCCCTGCAACCGCTACTTCCTCTTTTCTGAACTCCAAAGCAGGATTCACCTGGTAAATCGTTTTACGAGATAGGACAGTAGTTTCAACACTCGGTTTAGTTCCAACTTCTACAACTTGATCAACTTTGTTAACTACTATTTTGACAGTTTTACTCTCAGAAATATTTCCACTTGCTTGATCTTTGGTATAGGTAGTAGTAACTTGTTCTTGTCCCTCAACACCCGGAATTTTTACTCTTGTAACGCCGTGGTCTAGTGCTTCATTCTTTTCATAAATGGTTTCATAAGGAACGACTTTGGTCTCTACTTTGGTCTGAGGAAGTTGAGTGTCTTCTTTAGTACCAACCAAGATTACTTTTTGTCGCATAGCTTTAGTTATTTCAGTTTTCTCAATTGGATTTGTTAACTCTCCTGTCTCCGGATTAACTTCATAAGTTTTAGTGACGGTTGTTTCCCCTTGCTCACCTGCATCTTCAACCTCTTCTTTTCCTTTTGGAAGTTCAGGGTTATCTTTTCTCAACTCGGTGATTTCTATAGGTGACACGATCTTTTCTACATTTCCAACTTTTACTATTTTGTCTTTAGCTGGAGTGTTTTCTGTTGTAGTTTCTTCTGAGATAGCTCCTGTTTCTTGATTTACTGTGTATTTTGTAGTTGATACTGAGCTACCATTCTCCCCTGGTGTTTCTTCTTGTTGCACATTGTAACTTAAATCTGACGATGCTTTATAAATTGTCTTAAAAGGAATTTCTTGTGATTGAACTGTTGGTTTTGTTCCTACTGCCGTTATTTTCGCTTGCATTGCTTTGGCTACTTTTGTTGAAACTTCTGGATCAGTTAATTCTCCTGTCGTCGAATTTACTTTATAAACACTTATAGTCGTTGTTTCTTCATCTTGACCTTGTTCTCTAACTACTTTAACCCCTTTATCAAGTGACTCATCCGCGATAAACTGTTCACGTCTTTTGGTTGTTGATCTTGTTTCTTCTACATTTCCAACCTTAACAACTCTATCTACTGGATGTTTTTCTATTTTTGTTGAAGTGTTTTCTACTATTTTCCCAGTACTTTCATCAAAACTGTAAGAAGTAGTTGTCACTTCCTTACCATTTTCGCCTGCTACTTCTACTCGTTGCTCTTTGTAATTTAAGGCTGGTGAAGCTTTATATGTTGTTTTATATTCCAATACTTTTTCTTTCGTTACTGGACTTGGGACAGTTGGTTGCTCTTGTGAATCTGACTGTTCTTGGGGAGATAAGGGTTCAGGCTGAACAGCTGATTCTGGTTCGTTTCCTTGACTTGGGTTGACCTCTGGAGATGGAGCCGTTTGTTCTGGTTGTTCTGGTTGTTTTTGGGGTTCTTGTGGGGCAGACTCACCAACATCCTTTACCCCCTCAACTGGATTCTCCAGCTGGTTCTCCTCACCCTTTTGTTCCGCAGGAGATTGATCTTCTTCGCGTCCTGATTCCATGGCTGGGCTTTCTGGCTCAGAATCTTTGGTCTCAGCAGCTACTTTAGATGGTGGCTGGGACTCAGTACCTTGTGGGGCAAGAGTTTGATTTTCCTCACCCCCTGATTCCACGGCTGAGGTTTCTGATTCAGAATCTTTGGTCTCAGCAGTTGCTTTAGATGGATGATTAGACTCAGTACCTTGTGGGGCAGACTCACCAACATCTTTTACCCCCTCAACTGAATTCTCCAGCTGTTTCTCCTCACCCTTTTGTTCCGCAAGAGATTGATCTTCTTCGCGTCCTGATTCCACGGCTGGGGTTGCTGGTTCAGAATCTTTGGTCTCAGCAGTTTCTTTAGATGGTAGCTTAGACTCAGTACCTTGTTGGACATGAGTTTGATTCTCCTCGCCCCCTGATTCCATGGCTGGGCTTTCTGGCTCAGAATCTTTGGTCTCAGCAGCTACTTTAGATGGTGGCTGGGACTCAGTACCTTGTGGGGCATGAGTTTGATTCTCCTCGCCCCCTGATTCCACGACTGGGGTTGCTGGTTCAGAATCTTTGGTCTCAGCAGCTACTTTAGATGGTGGCTGGGACTCAGTACCTTGTGGGGCAGATTCACCAACATCTTTTACCCCCTCAACTGGATTCTCCAGCTGGTTCTCCTCACCCTTTTGTCCCACAGGAGATTGGTCTTCTTCTCTCCCTGATTCCACGGCTGGGGTTGCTGGTTCAGAATCTTTGGTCTCACCAGTTTCTTTAGATGGTGGCTGGGACTCAGTACCTTGTGAGGCATGAGTTTGATTTTCCTCGCCCCCTGATTCCATGGCTGAGGTTGCTGGATCTGGTTGCTTCGGCTCGGCTTCGGGTTTGTCAGGTGTTTGTTTCTCGCCCGATGTTGCTTCGGCTCCTGGTCTTGGTTGTCCTATTCCATCAGCTGGTTTTGTCTCTGTTTCATTCTCTACTATTGGAGTTTTTTCAGGTTGAACTGGTCTACCTTCCTCAGATTTTGGTTCATCTTCTTCCTTAGTCCCAACTGCAATCACCTTGTCCACCGGCTCTTTTGTGATTATATTTTCTATAACTTTGCTAGATTTTTCCCCGTTAACGATAGTGACTTCCGTATAGGTGGTGCGTTCACCAACAACGCCTTCTTGAACAACTTTAGTTTGCCCTTTAGCTAAGGTTGCATCTTCTTGTTCTATCGTTTGGAAAGCAACCTCCTCTGTAGTGACTAGCAATTCTGGTTTCTCTACTGTGGCATTTAACACGCCTTCCTCAGGACTTGTTTTATAATCACTATTATTTTCTGCTTTCGGTTGTTCTCCTTGGGGATTTCCTGCAACTTCTTCCTTAGGCCCTATAGGCACAATTTCATCAGGAGCTTCAACAATTTTCTCAACTGCGTAGGATGGTTGAGGAGATTGCACAAGGTCTTCAGTCGAGCTAAAATGAGATGCAGTCTGTGGTACAATCTTCTTAGATTGAGGTTCTGAACTTTCCTCCTTTTGAGATAATGCTGGCGACTCTACCTTATCAACAGTAAGTTCCTTGTTACTACTATCTCTTACCAAATAATATCCCGTAAATTCGTATCCTTGGACTCTTTCAGGACTTGGTAGAAACTGACCTTCTACTCTCTTAACAAGGGCTGGTTGCAATTCTACCAAATTTTCTAAAGCAGAGATGGATGCTCCCCAACCACCAACAGCAAAGACTGTCACAAGGAAGTAAGATGCTCCCTTTTTTCTCTTGATTAAAGTGAAGGAAAGCAATAATAATCCTGCTCCCAAGATAAACATCCCATCATTAGAAAAAAGACCTGTTTCTGGTAATCTTGTAGCCAATTTTCGATAGACAAAATAGTATTCTTTTCCCTCTTTTACCTCAATTTTATTTTCTTCAAACCATTGCAACTCAGATTTCAGCTTTTCAGATAAATCCTGCTCATCCAAATAATGACTTGAAATTAGTTTTGAACTCGTTTCTGTAGCCTGTACAGGTTGAGCACCCATACCAGCAAAAAATAAACTCGTTCCTAGCAAGACCGAACAAGCTCCTATTGCATATTTCCTCAAAGAAAAACGCTGCTTTCTCTCAAATTGAAATTCTTTCATCCCATCTCCCATCATTCATTATTACTGTATATTTAGTATATCAGAAATAGTCTATATTCTCAAATCTTTCTAGTTATTCCCTTATCATTCCAAGTTAAGGGCAACAACATACAATAATTTTTATTTAATACTCTTCGAAAATCTCTTCAAACCACGTCAGCGTCGCCTTGCCGTAGGTATGGTTAC
>NZ_VMMK01000033.1:3205-32707 GCF_013277255.1 Streptococcus sp. 2154 | reverse complement strand
CCTCAAAGCAGTGCTTTGAGCAACCTGCGGCTAGCTTCCTAGTTTGCTCTTTGATTTTCATTGAGTATAAATGTATATCAATATTTTTTGTTTTTCTTAATAAACGCAATGCAAAAAGAGCCTGTTGCCAAGCTCTTTAGTCTATTATTTCTTCTCAGCGCGAAGAGCTGACAAGATTTGTGTACGGATATCATCCACACCATTTGGAGTATTTGGTAAAAAGATGGTTTGATTTCCTTTAGAGGCAAAGGTGTTCAAGGTATCCAAATACTGGTTGGTCAAAAGGATGGACATGATTTGTTCTTCTGTCATGCCAACATTGGCTTCCTTGAGTTCGGTGATAGATTCTGCCAATCCATCCACAATCGCCTTACGTTGTTGGGCAATCCCCACACCATGAAGGCGGTCTTTTTCTGCTTCGGCTTCAGCTGCAGTGACAATTTTAATCTTATCGGCTTCTGCCAATTCTTGCGCTGCGACCCGTTTGCGTTGCGCCGCATTGATTTCATTCATGGATTGCTTAACTTCTGCATCTGGCTCCACCTTAGTAATCAAGGTTTTCACGATAATGTAGCCGTAAGTGGTCATTTCTTCTGCTACTTGGTGTTGAACTTCAAGGGCAATCTCATCTTTTTTCTCAAACAATTCGTCCAAGGTTAATTTGGGAACAGAAGAGCGAAGAGCATCTTCGATATAAGATTTAATCTGAGATTCTGGACGCATGAGTTTATAGTAGGCATCTGTCACGCTCTGCTCATTGACACGGTACTGAGTCGCTACATTCATCATCACGAACACATTGTCCTTGGTCTTGGTCTCAACCACAATATCACTTTGCAGCAAGCGCAACTGAATGCGTGCTGCAATCGAGTCAATCCCAAAAGGCAAGCGAATATGAATACCGCTGTTGGAAACCTTTTGGTATTTCCCAAAGCGTTCAATAATCGCCACCGACTGCTGACGAACCACATAAACTGTACTCAGTGTGACTATCACCAATAGGAGCACACAAACAATCAGAAAAATCATGAAAAATATTGCCATAATGGAACCTCCACAAGTATTTTTCTAGTATTATATCACATTTAAAGAAGGCTGTGCCGTTTTTACTGCGATTTTTCCTGAAATGTCAATAATTAGAGGTGAAACTGCATTTCAAGTTAGTAATCTCTTTTTTTCACTGCATTAACTTCTATAGAATCTTCATCCATAGTCAGAGAATGACTTGCCTTAACTTTTCTCTCGTGCTATACTATTTATGAAATTAATGAATAGGAGATATTTCATGAAATCAGCAAAAACTACTGTTACAATCCTTTCTGCACTTGCATCTGTCGTCTTATTATCTAGTTGTGCAACAAAGTCTACAGAAACACAGACAAGCAATAAGAGCTCATCTGATAATCAGATTACAATGACATATGACCAACTACGGTCAAGAGAAAATACTATGTCAACCCTTTGGTATCAAAAATCAGCTGAAACCAAAGCCTTGTATCTACAAGGTTATAATGTTGCCACAGATCGTCTAAAGGAATTACTGAAAACAGAATCAGACAAGCCTTATTCAATCATTTTGGACTTAGATGAAACAGTCTTAGATAATAGTCCTTATCAAGTTCAAAATATCAAAGACGGAACAGCATTCACACCTGAAAATTGGGATATTTGGGTTCAAAAAGCTGCAGCAAAAGCCGTCCCAGGAGCCAAGAAGTTTCTTCAATTTGCCAATCAAAACGGCATCCAAATTTACTATATTTCTGACCGCTCAGTTAATCAAATAGATGCTACGATTAAAAATCTAGAAAACGAAGGAATCCCTGTACAAGGGCGTGATCACCTCATGCTCTTAGAAAGTGGTGTAAAATCCAAAGAAGGGCGTCGCCAAGCAGTTCAAGAGAAAACTAATCTAGTATTACTATTTGGTGATAACCTCGTAGACTTTGCAGATTTTTCGAAGATTTCTGAATCTGACCGTGATAAACAACTTGAAGAATTGCAAAAAGAATTCGGTGAAAAATTCATCATCTTCCCAAATCCAATGTACGGATCATGGGAAACAGCTGTCTACGCTGGCAATAAATTGGATGCTAAAGGTCAAGTGGAAGAACGCCAAAAGGCTTTGCAAGGTTTTAATAAATAAAACAAATAAGCTGATTCTATATAAACTAAGGTTAACTTACAATCTTCAAAAAGTGGATAGGAAGGAACTCTGATAATCAGAAAACTTTCCTATCCACTTTTTTAATTGATATAACATCAAGCTTTTATACATCTGATACTATACGTTTTTCTGATTTTAAAGACTTTGTCGCCTAGACCCTATATTTCAAGCATTAAGTGACCTTGATGATATAAATTTATTGTGGTATACTATTTTTGTCATCGGTTACCGATTACGTTCCTATGGGTTCGTGAGAGGAGGTGAAACTAATGAGCCTTATCATAGAGCTCGCTCTTACTATTATAGCGGATGTTATAGCTGGAATTATCTTGTATTTCGTCTGCAGATGGCTAGATAGTAAGGAGTAGACCGAGTGACTAGCCTATAAACACCCGTTAAATCGCTAAGATACGTCAAAAAAGCCCTTAACTACGGCAATAGTTAGGGGCTTTGGTGTTCTAATGAACCTTATCAATTAACTACATTTTAGCATATAATCTACAATAGTTCAAGCATTAAGTGAGGTTGATGATCTAAATTTAGTGTGGTATAATACTTTTGTCATCGGTTACCGATTACGTTCCTATGGGTTCGTGAGAGGAGGTGAAACTAATGAGCCTTATACCAGAGCTTGCTCTTACTATTATAGCAGATGTTATAGCTGGAATTATCTTGTATTTCGTCTGCAAATGGCTAGATGGTAAGAAGTAGACCGAATGACTAGCCTATAAACACCCGTTAAATCGCTAAGATACGTCAAAAAAGCCCTTAACTATGGCAGTAGTTAGGGGCTTTGGTGTTCTAATGAACCTTATACACTAACTACATTCTAGCATATAAGCCCAAATATTTCAAGAGTTTTATTTATTATTTAAAGTTCCTTAGCTCTGAAAGGTATTTGATTTTTCATCAATTCATTTAAAAATACTATACAAATTTCTTTACATTTTCCATAAGTGTGATATAATGAACTCAATAAGATAACTTGTGAAGGATAAACGCTGGGTCCCAGAATGGGGTAGACTGAAAGGTTGAGCATTCCTATGTGCCTGGGGTTATCTTTTTATTTTGATTTTTTAAGGCTCTCTACAAAGTTTAGAGGGTCTTTTTCTATTTCTGTAATGATAAAGTCAACAAATTGCTGTGAATAGGTATAGTGCTCAGACTTACCTATTTTATGGCAATATGCAAATTTCTCGTCAGTTTTTATTGAATAGAAATCAATGATTAAGGTTAGAACATATTGATTGAAACCAGATTTATAATTTAATTTGATATTCTTCTTGTTTAATCGATCATTTACAACTGAGATGATATTCCCGTATGAATATTTGTGAGTCTCTGATGGATCTTTTAAATCTTTTACTATTGCTACTTGAGAGGGAGATTGATTTGCAATTGAGACAACGAAGTCAGCTTCAGACTTTTTCTTTGTGATGTATAGGTTTTGTTTTACACCGATTGCAAATTTATCTGAATTATACTCAGAAACAAGAACATCTATAGCATTTGCTTGCTGAATAAACTTTTCTGCAATTTCCGCTGGGTATTTTAGTCTGATTTGTTCATTTGTCAGAGGCTCATAACTTGCTGATATAGTTAGGAAATTTTGTGCAATGGTCTCAGTGATGTCTCTACCATGAAATCTCTGAAGTTCATTGACATAGTTAAGTACACACGCTTGAAATAGTGGAGCGTACTTTAGTTCGTAATCCTCTGTAATATAATGTGTGCTGATATTTCTAAGCTCAATAATACGCTCCAGATTTAGTCGAATTCGTGTACTATCATCGGAATAAATTTTCTTGATAACATTTTCAAGGCTGAGAGTTCTATCTGGATTATCCTTAAAATAGATTGATAGATTTCTATTTAGCATTTCAGACTTCAACATCAACTCCCAAGCATTACATATGAAAAAACTGAATCCTTCAATACGATATTTGATTGTAGGCTTGTTGTAAATTTCCAGCCCCATAATAAAGGCCTCAACACTTTTATCAACAAGTCGTTGACTTAAATTTTTCATATTTTTCTTCCCTCCAATCTAACTATTAAGCAATCTTTTTAATAAAAACAGTTGCTTTTTATTTTTTTCTTATTCATTTGTCAAATTTGCCGTTTTTTACAGTTTAGTTTATAAAGTCGGATTTCCCTTCCTCCATAATTTTCTTTTATAAAACATCAAGCCCTTAACTGACATCTGATTACTAAACAGGTAACTTACGAAAAATACGCAGACATATCAGAATTACAAGAGAATTTCTAATATCACTATATCGCTTCTTTTATTAAAGACTAACTTTTTTGTTAAAATGTTTATACTCAACAAAAATCAAAGAGCAAATTAGAAAACTAGGATTATATATTCCTGTAGAATATACCAAAACACCCCTTAACTATCGCACTAGTTAAGGGATTTGGTGTTCTAATGAACCTTGCCTATCGATTTTATTCTAACATACAGGTCCAGATATTTCAAGAGTTTTATTTATTATTTAAAGTTCCTTAGTTCTGAAAGGTATTTGATTTTTCATCAATTCATTTAAAAATACTATACAAATTTCTTACATTTTCCATAAGTGTGATATAATGGACTCAATAAGATAACTTGTGAAGGATAAACGCTGGGTCCCAGAATGGGGTAGACTGAAAGGTTGAGCATTCCTATGTGCTGGGGGGTATCTTTTTATTTTGATTTTTTAAGGCTCTCTACAAAGTTTAGAGGGTCTTTTTCTATTCCTGTAGAATATACCAAAACACCCCTTAACTATGGCAGTAGTTAGGGGCTTTGGTGTTCTAATGAACCTTATCCGATAAAATTATTCTAACATACAGATCCAGATATTTCAAGAGTTTTATTTATTTTTTAAAGTTCTGGAAAGGTCTATAATGAAGTTAGCCATCTAGTATCAAAAAACCAACTAGCTCCTATGAACTAGTCGGTTTCTAATCAATGTGCCAACATTTCTTGGGCGATTTCTTGACCAGATAGGTTATCTGGGTAGTAGGTTGGCCAGTTATCCATTTCTTCAAAGAGGGCTTCTTGGCTTGTGCCTCCAAAGAAGATATGGAAATGTTCTGCCTTAACTGGGGCGATATTGTGGTCACTAAACTGAACATACTTGAATTGTCCAGCGTCCGCATCTGTCGCTTCAAAGAGGAAGCGCACACCACGATTACCTTTCTTGTAAGTTAAGATTTTCTTACCAACATACTTATAAGTATATTTCTTGCTTTGTCCACCTTGAATAAATTCCATAGTGTTATCAGTAATGTTAATCTTAGTGACATCTGTCTGATAGCCTTTTGTATAGTAAGCCTTGTACTCAGCCTGGGTCATCTTACCAGTCAACTTAGCCTTGTAGTCAAAGACTTGGTCAAACGTGCCATCTTCAAGGAAAGGATAAACTGATTGCCAATTACCTGCATAGTCACTCAAGGTACGATCCTTGACATCGGCATCCTCAAAGTAACCATTTTGAACTGTCTTGGTATCCTCTGCTTTTTCAGGCTCGATTGCTGGACCTTCTTGGTCTGTTGTTTGTTTCAAAGCCTTGAGGTTTTTCTCCATAACGGAAATGTAGTTTTCGCCAGCCTTGGTATCCTCTTCTGTCAGACTTTCTAAAGGATTGAGAACATCTGTTTTGACACCTGCCTCTTTTGAAAGTGTGTTAGCAAGGGCTTGTGAAGCATTTTCTTCAAAGTAGATATAGGCAATTTTATTTTTCTTGACGTACTCTGTCAATTCTGCCAGACGTGCAGCTGATGGCTCTGCATCTGGAGAGAGACCTGAGATTGCGACTTGTTTGAGTCCATAGTCCAAAGCAAGGTAGTTAAAGGCTGCGTGCTGAGTCACAAAGCTCTTTTGTTTGGCTTGAGACAAACCTTCTGCATAAGCCTTATCCAAGGCTTGTAATTTTTCGATATAGGCAGCAGCATTCTTTTCAAAGGTCTCTTTTTTATCAGGATAATCTGCTGACAAGCTATCACGGATGTGCTCTACAAGTTTAATGGCACGAACTGGTGATAACCAAACATGGGGATCGAACTCATGGTGATGGCCTTCTTCGCCATGGTCATGGTCTCCCTCTTCTTCCTCACCACCTGGCAAAAGCAACATATCACCTGTCGCCTTGATGGTTTTCACTTTTTTCTTATCCAAAGTATCTAGCAATTTAGGAACCCAAGTTTCCATGTTTTCATTTTCATAAACGAAGGTATCTGCGTCTTGGATTTTGGCAACTGCCTTGGCAGACGGTTCATATTCATGGGGTTCTGTACCGACACCGATGAGGAGTTCTACATTAGCAGTATCTCCTGCGACTTGCTTGGTAAATTCATAGACAGGGTAAAAGGTTGTCACGATATTGAGTTTGCCATCTGCCTGTTTTTGATTGGAACAAGCCACTAAAAACAAGGCACATAGACTGGCTAGTAATAAGCTAATTTTTTTCATCTTAGTCTCCTATTTGATAAAACGTCTTACTAAACTAATTAGTAAGAAAACAGTTACAAAAATAATGGTAATACTTGCACTTGCAGGTGTTTCTGCATAGTAGGAAATGTAAAGTCCTGCTACCATTCCCAAAAATCCAATAGCACTGGCTAACAGCATAACCGATTTAAAGTTTTTCCCCAGACGCAGGGCAATACTAGCTGGCAAGACCATGATAGTCGATACCAGAAGAGCTCCCGCAGCAGGAATCATAAGGGCAATGGCCACCCCTGTCACCATGTTAAAAAGAATGGACATGGTACGAACTGGCAAGCCATCCACAAAGGCCGTATCCTCATCAAAGGTCAGGATATACATCGGACGAAGGAAGAGGAAGGTCAAAATCAAGACAACCGCCGCAATGACAAAGAGGGAAATGACCTGCTCTTCACTGATAGTCACGATCGAACCAAAAAGGTACTGGTCCAAACTCATAGAACTGGAGCTTTTACCCTTGCTCATGACAATCAGAGAAACAGCCAGACCTGTTGACATGAGGATAGCTGTCCCGATTTCCATAAAGCTCTTGTAAACCGTACGGAGATACTCCAGAAAGACCGCCGCAATCAAGACAATGGCAATCGTAGAAACAGTCGGAGAAATCCCCAGAACCAGACCAAAAGCTACACCCGACAGCGAGACGTGGCTAAGAGTATCACTCATCAAACTCTGACGACGCAAGATAAGGAAGGTTCCAAGAACTGGCGAGAAAAGACTCATAGCAATAACCGCCAGAAAGGCGCGTTGCATAAAGTCATAAGATAATAAACTAAGCATGGCCCACCTCCTGGTCATTCTCATGAACGTTGAAACAACGCCATGGTGAGTCTTGGTTACGGACTAGATGGATATTGCGGTCCGCATAGTCCTTAACTTCTTCAGGGTCATGGGTAATCATCAAAACAGCCTTGCCATGATGATGGGCGCTGTGGTGCATGAGTTCGTAAAATTCATTTTTACTTCCTGCATCCATCCCCGTTGTCGGCTCATCTAGGATAAACACATCTGGATCCGAAGCAAACATGCGCGCAATCACCGCTCGCTGCTTTTGTCCCCCAGATAGAGAACCCAAGCGTTTGTCTCGATGTTCCCACATGCCAACTGAGTCCAGACTAGCCTTGATATGCTCCTCATCATGAGCATTCAAGCGACGGAACCAGCCTTTTCTCGGATAGCGACCCGACTTGACAAATTCATAAACCGTACTTGGAAAACCAGCATTAAAACTGGCAATCTGCTGGGGAAGATAGGCTATTCTCAATTTATTTCCCTGAGTATTTGTCTTTGAAATGGTCACCTTTCCAATGCGTGGCTGAAGAATTCCAAGACTGGCTTTGATCAGTGTCGTCTTAGCCGCCCCATTCTCCCCCGTCAAGGTAACAAATTCCCCACTATCAACACTATAATTGATATGTTCAAGAACGGGCTCCTTATCATAATAGAAGGATAAATCCTCTACCGTAATATATCTCATTATTTGATTTCTCCTACTAAAGCAGTCAAAAACCGCTGGATCACTTTTTGTTCATTTGGAGTAAACTGAGTCGCCACTTGTTCATAGGTTAAAAGTGTATGCTCATGGTGATGATGATGCTCCTCAGCGATTGGACGAGCCAAGTCAGTCAACTGATAAAAAACCACACGCGCATCCTTAGGATCTTTAGATGTTTCCAACATCCCTTCCTTGACCAAAGACTTAATGGCCTTGGTAACTGCCGCCTGACTGACATTGAGGCGACGTGCCAATTCTGAATTTGTTAAAGATTCCTCTGACAAAAGCATGAGAATGTGCTCCTGGGTATTGGTCAGGGCCACCTCACTAGTGCAATGACCTATTAGGATTTCATGTTGGTTTTCCGCCTGTAAAATCACCTCATTCAAAAAGCCATCGATATCCTTCGCTAGCTGTCTCATATCTGACTCCTTTCCTTTTGAACTTCTCTTTTTTAAGAGAAAAATACTATTCTGTTGAATTTTGTTTACCAGTTAATTATATCACAAGCAAAAAAAGAGTCAAGAAAAAACGTGAAAATAGGCTTCATTCTTGAACTCTTCTGTCATTCATCTACTGAAATTCCTTGACATCTCCATCATAAGTCGCCCAATCTTTGCTGAAAAAGCGCTCATTCAGATGGTAAGCCGGAGCTGGTGTGGGATTGGATAGGAAAGGATCAACTGCCTTGTCAAAAGCTAACCAACCCAACCAACCAAGGTGGATGGTATCCTTCATAAAGAAAGGATCCCCGCCATCCTTAGAAAAATCTGCTATATTGGTAAAACCTTGACTCTCTAACTGGTAGCGAATCTTCTGCACCGTTTGTTGGTACATATCCTCTCGTAGACCAGCATAGTCCATCCATTTTTTATTAACAGGTGGAATGATAAAAATCGGGTTTACCTTAGATTTAGAAAACTGGGTTAACACCAACTGCAGGTCATTATACTCCGGTGATTTAAGGTAGGTAAAGTTTTTCTGAGAATCCTTTAATTTCTTCAAATCCTTCTTGATCTGCTTATTATAGAAATCATTCTCCATTCCCAGATCATTATTGGAAGTATTTTTTTCAGCATCTGCTTTGACAACATCTTCTATGGCTTGATAAGAAAACTGATCTGGCAAGGTCTTTAAATACTTAGATACATGCTTCTCGTAGTTGATATAGCCTCTAACCGAAAACTGACCAAAAAAGGAGGCTTGGCGCTCATTAAACCGAGCCAATAATTCAATCATTTCATTGTCTGCCGTCGACAATTCTTCTTTACTTGCCAACTTCTGAACCAAATCCTTCATAGCTACGTTAGGAAACTGCTGTAGTAAGCGAGTCGCCGCATATTGGCTAGCCTGATCCCCAGATTGATGTTCCAGAAAACTGGTCAACTGGTCTCCATTAAAATACTGCTGAAAAGCTGCTGGCTCATAGCCATTTTTACTGAACCACTGAGGTGAGATAACATACACAACTTGTTTATTCTCCAGTTGTGGCAACATCTGTTGCATTCCAAAATACTGGTTAAGCGATGCAGCTCCCCTCTGTCCTAAAAGATAAGGACGGTAGGAGCGATTGTATTTCTCAGCTAATACCGCAGGATGAGCACCGTCAAAACGAAGCCATTCACTAGAGCCAAAGAAGGGAACAAAACGCATATTTGGATCAGATAGTGCTCTGACTTTTTGACTTCGCTCCTTAAAACTATCGATAGTAGTAGCCACCGCTGAACGCTTTTCAGCTCCTAGATTATGATGCATCTCAGTAGGATAAAAGAAAATGAGCAGAAAAACCAACAAACCAGCTATCAAGACCGGTCCGAAGATCATCCATAAGCGTTTAAGCATTTTGTAGCTCCACAATACCAGCTATGATTTTATTAGCTGTATTCCAGTCGTCGCGACCAAACTCTGTTACAGGGACACGAATGTCAAAACGGTTCTCAATCTCCACAATCAATTCAACCGTTCCCATACTATCCAAGACACCTGCATCAAAAAGATCTTCATCCATCATGTCAGAAACATCTTCCATAAACAACTCATCAATAATTTCGATAACTTCTGATTTGATATCCATATTTTATTTCCTTTTATTTTTTAAACCATAAATCATTCAAGAATCCAGAAAAGATTAAGAATGACAGCATGACGACATGGAAGGTGACAACCATGCCAAGCAACTGAATCCAGCGATTCTCAGGTAGAGCAGGCTTCCCTGCTTTTTTCCGTTCCTTATTGAGCGTTTTTTTCTTGCGAATCCAAGCGTCATTGATAACCAGTCCAATCCCATGAAAGAGTCCATAGGCGATGTAGTACCAGGTCACACCGTGCCAAAATCCCATAATCAGCATATTGACAATGTAGGAAACACTTGAGGTTACATTGCGATTCTTAAAGACCTTCTTTCTGGTTAACACCATGACCATTCGCATAAAGACAAAGTCACGGAACCAGAAAGAGAGACTCATATGCCAACGATTCCAAAATTCCTTTAAATCCCTTGATAAAAAAGGCTTATTAAAGTTGATAGGGCTACGAATTCCCATCAAATTTGAAATGGCTAAGGCAAACATAGAGTAACCTGCAAAGTCAAAGAAGAGCTCCAGACCAAAGGTATACATAACTGCCAAAGCATAGAGGTTAAAGAAACCACCTGACTGCAGGGCTAGATTCTTCAGAGGAGGTAGTAAGGTTTCTCCTAAAACATGAGCTAGGATAAACTTATACAAAAATCCCCACATGATATAGCGAACAGATTCATCCAGCATATCCATCAACTCATCCCGCTCAGGAATGGTCTGATAATTTTCATTAAACCGCTTAAAGCGATCGATTGGGCCACTTGAAAAGGTCGGCATGAAGAGAAGGAAACGGAGGAATTCCCAGAGGGTAAAATCCTTAATCACTCCATCTCTCAGCTCGATGATAATTCCAACCGAACGAAAAGTCAGATAAGAAATTCCCAAAAAACCAAGCAAAGACTGCGTTCCATTGATAGCCGGCTGCACCTTGACAAAGATAATCGGAAGGAGGGATAGAAAGCTAACTAGGTAGAAGACCCACTTGCCATCCTTACTTTTTCGATAATGCTTGTAGAAGAGTACGAGCACTATTTCCCAGCAAAGGTAAATACCCAAGGCAGCTAGTTGATTGGTCTTCCCACCTACCAACATGGTGACAATAAAGAAGAGGCTAACCAGCACTTCATACCAGGCAAAGCGTTTCTTGAAAAAGAGACCGATAAAGATGGGCAAGGTTGCAGCAATCACATAGGCAAAATACTGAGGATTGCCGTATGACTCTAAATGAGGAAGCTGTTGAAAGAACTCCATCATCTCTTATTCACCTCGTTAATCAATCCTTTGATGTCAATCTTTCCATTTGGAGTCAGTGGTAAACTGTCTCGATAAAGGAATTTAGACGGCATCATATAAGACATCATAATATCTGTCAGATCTTCCTTGATGGCCTTGGTAATATCAATATCACGTTCAAACTGTTCACGAACACCGTCTTTTAAGATGACATAGGCCAGTAGATTTTGTACCTTGTGGTCCTTATTATAGCGCGGTACTGCGACAGCAGACTCGATAAAGCGAGACTTGTTGAGGTTTTGAGAGACATCTTCTAACTCAATGCGGTAACCGTTAAACTTAATCTGGAAGTCCATGCGTCCGCCGTAGAGAAGCAAGCCTTCATCTGTCATGGTTCCCACATCACCTGTGTGATAGGCTGGCAGTCCTTCAAATTCAAAGAAGGCTTCCCCTGTTTTTTCAGGATTGTTCATATAACCTTTTGAAACAGCTGGTCCAGAAACAATGATTTCTCCCTGTTGACCATTTGGCAATTTATTGCCGTCCTCGTCAATGATAAAGGTTGGAGAATCAGCCTTGGTATAGCCGATTGGTAGGCGTTTGAGAGTCGCCAACATCTCGTCTGTCACAGCAACAGCTGACAAGGCTACTGTCGCTTCGGTTGGACCGTAAGCATTGATAATACGGGCATTTGGGAAACGCTCGCGCAGTTTTTGAGCTGTTTTAACCGTCAATTCTTCGCCATCAAAGTAGAAATGCGTGATACCAGGCATTTTCTCGCTGTTGAAGTCTTCAGACAACATGGCCATATCTGCAAAAGAAGGGGTTGATGTCCAGATAGCAATCGGCAATGAAAAGATAGTCGCAAAGAGTTGCTTAAAGTCCTGAGTGATGACTGAAGGAAGAGCGAAAAGCGTACCACCCAGTGCCAAGGTCGGCGCCCAGTACATGACAGACAGGTCAAAAGAATAAGGTGGCTGAGCCAGCATTTGCGGACGACTTGGCGTCGCAAATTCCTTATCCGTAATCATCCAGTTGGTAAAGCTGAGGAGGTTATCATGGGAAATCTGCACTCCCTTAGGCTTACCAGTCGTACCAGAAGTAAAGATAATGTAGTAGTTATCATCGCCCTTGACTGGATGCGTGATTTCATAGTTATTCCCTTGGGCAAAGGCTTCTTGAATCTGAGCTAGAGTCATCATCGGTGTAGAAACCTGCTCCAATGGAAAGTCTGAGATAGCAATAATCAAACTTGGCTCTGCTACTTCTACGATAGCTGAAACTCGCTCCAAGGCTGAATGACTGTCAATGGGAATGTAGGCGTGACCTGACTTAGTCAGCGCTACAAAGGTTGCCAACATTTCATATTCTTGGCCACCAAAAACAACCACAGGAGACTTCTCAGGCAAATCTAGTTGGTCAATGGCTGCAGCCAAACTATCCGAATCAGCCTTTAAATCGCCATAAGTGTGTTCCTGACCCAAAACATTGTAAACAGGATAGCTAGGCTGTGTCTGAGCAAAATGCTCAATGGTTTCAATCATATCTGCTATTGGTTTATTTGACACAATAGGGATTCTCCTTCAAGTTAAAATTCATTATAGATAAAGCTTCCTTGACCCTGACCAAGATAGCTAAAGAAGTAAAGCAGCCCTAGAAAGATAAGAAAATACAAGGCTGTCCGACCAAGAAAGAGGTACAATTCTTTTCTCTGTTTCATCAAGAAAAACCATTCATTTCTGTAATTTTTCGCTAAAATAAGAGTGATTCTTACTAGCTTATTTTTCTACCATTGTACCACTTTATATAGTATCTTTTCAATTGTTTACCGTATGTTTCCAATAGATTTCAGCTTATTTTAAGGATTATGCGGTTTTTCTATGTCTATTTCAAAAGAAAAAAGCCTGAGATTTCCATCTCAAGCTCTATCAAAATAATTGTTTTCTAATACTCAATGAAAATCAAAGAGCAAACTAGGAAGCTAGCCGCAAGCTGTACTTGAGTACGGTAAGGCGACGCTGACGTGGTTTGAAGAGATTTTCGAAGAGTATAAACTAGAAAAGTGAGAATACAAGCACTGCCAAGGCTGCTCCGATAACAGGGCCTACAACAGGAATCCAGGCGTAAGACCAGTCTCCATCTCCCTTATTTGGAATTGGCAAAAGGCTGTGCATGATACGAGGTCCAAGGTCACGTGCAGGATTCAAGGCATAACCTGTTGTACCACCTAGTGATAGACCGATACCGACAATCAACGTTCCCACTGCAAAGGTTCCGATTCCTGCTTGAAGGTCATAAAGTCCCAAAGCAAAGATTGTCAATACCAATACAAAAGTTCCTAGGATTTCACTAATCAAGTTTGATACAGTATCCTTGATGGCTGGTCCAGTACTGAAGGTTGCCAGGATATTGCCTGCATTTTCTTCTGCCTCATAATGCGGCTTGAATTGCAACCAAACCAAAATCTGACCCAGCATAGCCCCTGCGAACTGGGCTAGGATATAAGGGAAAACGGAAGCCCAAGGCAGACCACCTTTCAAGGCCACACCAATGGTCACAGCTGGGTTTAAATGAGCTGGACTAAGTTTTCCAGATACAAATACTGCAACCGCAACTGCAATTCCCCACCCCATAGTAATCACAATCCAACCTGAGCTGTTGCTCTTGGTTTTCGGAAGAACCACACCTGCAACAACACCATTTCCTAGAAGAATCAGGATTAAAGTCCCTAAAAATTCTCCAAATAATTCATTCATCATCTTTCTGTCTCCATTAAAAAGAAGGGGCGGGCGGCAAGGGATGCTACCCTCCACCTCTTTTATTTTTTCTTAATTTTTTAATTCTGCTAAATCATTATTAGCGAGGGCTGCTTCGACGTCAGCACGGTAAGCTGCTTTTTCTTCTTCTGTCCAGTCATAGAATCGTCCCATTTCATCCAATACTGGCTCAACGATGCTATCCAAACTATCACGCATAAAGAGCATGTGGTTGGTACGACGAAGAAGGAAGTCAACTGGGCTAAGAGCCAACTCATTGCGCATTGCATAGTGAAGGGACAAGGTGTCTGCTAAACTGAGTCCTGGCGCTTGTTCCAAACTATGAGCAAGTGCAAAGACTTTCGGTGCATTTGAACCGTAAAGATTTGCTAGGTAATGAGCTTCCTTGCTATCCAAACCACGTGACACTCCAAGTTGCGAAAAGGCTTCGATTTCTGAGTCCACATTTGCTGGGTTCAATTCCCCACCTGAAACAGGGTAAGTCTTCGAGTTGATGAGTTTAAAGCTACGGTCAAATTCTGCTTTGAGGATGTCAACCACGCGCTCCATAGCTCCTTCAGCCATCTTACGGTAGTCTGTGATTTTACCACCAGCCAGGGTCAAGAGACCATTATCGTCTCGGTCCAAGCTAGAACCACGAGAAACTGCAGATGGATCCAAATGTTTCTCAGAGGTACTGCTTTCAAGCTTGCTGACAGCAGACTCAACATCTTCACGTGTTTTTTCTTTGGAGAGATAAGATTCAACAGTCGCAATCAAGTTGTCAAAGCTTTCATCACTGATGGTACCGTTATTTCCACCATTATAGTCAGAGGCACTGTTACCTGCGATCAATGGACGAAGACCTGCCCAGCTACTTTCAATGTCAGCAACTGTAATATTCGCTTCTGGGAAGCGGTTGTTGACAATACCAAGTAGGTAATCTACATCTTCCTGAGTCACTTTTGGATGTTCCAAATCACCTGTGTAGTCTGTATCAGTTGTACCAAAGTAGGTCTTGTTTTCACGTGGGAGAACAAAGACCATACGACCATCACCCAAACCAGTGTCAAAGTAAACTGGCTGTGAAACCTTGATTTTGCTTGAATCCACTACCAAGTGAACTCCCTTAGTTGGGCGCATTTGTGAGAATTGCGTTCCCTTATTAGACAAATTACGTACTTTATCACTCCAAGGACCTGTTGTATTAATAACCAGACGGGCCTTGATTTCAAAGACTTGGTCTGTCAAGAGATCACGAGCTACAACACCTGTAATCTTGCCACTTTCATCAAAAAGGAAGCCTTCTGCCTTCACGTGGTTGGCAATGAGGGCACCGTCTTGGTTGGCACGTTTGATGTTTTCAATCACGAGACGCGCATCGTTGTTACGGAAGTCAAGATACACTCCACCTCCTACCAAGCCTTCTTTCTTCAAGTTTGGCTGGCGTTCCAAGACTTGATTCTTACTCAAAACCTTGTTAGCAGCTGGTGTATTGTTGACACCTGCCAAGAGGTCGTACAAGTCCATGGCTACTTTAAGACGGAAGAGGCTAAAGGTCGCTCCATCTTCATCGTAAACTGGTAAGAGCATTGGGTCTGGTTTTGGAATGTGTGGAGCAATTTGTTGTACTACTGCACGTTCTGAAACCGTATCTGATACTACTTCTACGTCGAATTGTTTGAGGTAGCGAAGACCGCCGTGAACCAATTTTGTTGAACGGCTGGATGTTCCTTCTGCGAAGTCCTGCATTTCAATCAAACCGGTCTCAAGACCGCTAGCTGCCGCCTGCAAGGCTACACCAGCCCCTGTGATTCCTCCACCGATAATCAAGAGATCCAGGGTGCGTTCCTGCATTTTTTTAATTGACCATTCACGTGTTTTCTTTGAAAATTCCATATTTACACACCTTCTAAATAAATCGCTTTATTCTGCCAGTATTAGTCGTCTACTTCCGCAAAGACTTGCGTTGCTTTCACAGCCTTCTTCCAGCCCTTGTAGAGTTGTTCCTTGCGCGATTCGTTCATCGATGGTTCAAAGAGTTCTCCTGTCTCGTTCAAAAGTTTCAACTCATCCAAGTTTTTCCAGTAACCTACTGACAAACCTGCTAGGAAGGCTGCTCCTAGAGCTGTTGTTTCCAAGTTTTTAGCGCGTGCAATGTCAATACCTAAAATATCAGCTTGGAACTGCATGAGGAAGTTATTCATGGCTGCACCACCATCTACCTTCAAGACTTGGATAGCTGTCTGCGCATCTACTTGCATAGTGTCAATGATATCACGTACTTGATAAGCAATAGATTGAAGAGTTGCCTTGATAAAGTCTTCTTTGCTTGTTCCACGAGTCAAACCAAAGACAGAACCGCGAGCATTTTGGTTCCAGTATGGTGCTCCTAGTCCTGTAAAGGCTGGAACGACATAAACTTCATCATCATTGTGAGAATCACGAGCGTATTTTTCAGATTCTGGTGAATTTTCAACCATGCGAAGACCATCACGAAGCCACTGAATAGCACTTCCTGCGATGAAGATAGAACCTTCCAAGGCATAATAAACCTTACCGTTGATTCCGTAACCAATGGTTGTCAAGAGGTTGTTTTCAGACAACTGCATTTCTTCACCAGTATTCATGATGATGAAAGATCCTGTTCCATAAGTATTCTTGACCATACCAGGTTCAAAGGCCAACTGTCCAAAGAGGGCTGCTTGTTGGTCCCCAGCCATACCAGAGATTGGCACCTCTCCACCATAGAAATGGAATGGCGCTGTTTGACCGTAGATTTCAGAGTTAGAACGAACTTCTGGCAGCATAGCCTTCGGAATGTTGAGAATTTCCAAAATCTCATCATCCCATTTGAGTTCTTTAATGTTATAAAGCATGGTACGAGCTGCATTTGAGTAATCCGTCACGTGAGCCGCACCGTCAGTCAATTTCCAAACCAACCAAGTATCGATAGTACCAAAGAGCAATTCCCCTTTTTCTGCTCGCTCTTGAGCGCCCTCTACATGATCCAAAATCCAACGAACCTTAGTAGCAGAGAAGTAAGCATCGATGATCAAACCAGTCTTTTCATGGAATTTTTCCACATAACCTTGGCTTTTCAGCTGTTCAGCCAGAGGAGCTGTCTGACGTGATTGCCAAACGATAGCATTGTAGATAGGAAGTCCTGTTTTCTTATCCCAAACGACCGTTGTTTCACGTTGGTTGGTAATCCCGATTGCCTCAATCTGACTTGGTTTCACACCACTTTCGATGAAAGCTCCAGCAATAACAGACTGGACGGAATTCCAAATTTCATTGGCATTGTGCTCTACCCAACCTGCCTGAGGGAAAATCTGCGTAAATTCCTTTTGACTCGAGCTAACCTTTTCCCCTTTTTTGTTGAAAATGATGGCACGAGAACTTGTAGTTCCCTGATCAATGGCCATGATGTATTTTTCTTGTGACATGTGCTGTCCTCCTGATAAAGATCTTGAGGTGTTTCCTCTTTACACTTACTAGTATACAAAATAAAGCGCTTTCTTATTTATCAACTTTTTTTAATTTTTAAAAAAATGTGAGGAGATTGTGTGAATTTCACAAAAAAGACCTCAAAAGTTAGATTTAATAACCTATTTTAATGAAGAAGTAGCTAATAAGAGTATTTTTGCTAAGATTTACGATATGAAAAGTTTACATAATGCAATTATTTAATACCCATTCATAGTGTGATATAATATTGTTAATAACTAAAAACACCTCAAAATATAAAAAAGGGGAGAATTTTATGGCTAAAAAGAATCAATCTAATCGTCTAACTAACCAACATAAAGATTCAAGAGGAGTAGTAGGTATATTCGGAGAAGATGCAAAATCTCATGATATTGCCGTAGGCACTATCTCTCATCTAGTAAAATCGAAACTAGAGGAATTATATCCGATGTTAGAGTTTAGATTTAGAAAATCAGTTAGTAAAAAGGAGATTAATCATTATCTTAGTAAGCTGGATAAAGATTTAGGAAAAACTTTATTTACACAGAATGCAAGTATTATTCCTGACGGCGGTATCATTGAGGTAAAAGATGATTCAGGCAGTTGGCGTGTAGTTCTAGTAACAGAAGCTAAACATCAAGGAAAAGATATTGAAAATATTAAATCAGGTAAACTAGTAGGAAAAAACAACGACCAAGATTTAATGGCTGCCGGAAATGCTATTGAACGCTCACATAAAAATATTGCTGAAATAGCAAATTTTATGCTATCCGAGGAACACTTCCCTTATATTATTTTTCTAGAAGGTTCTAATTTTTTAACGCAAACTATCTCTGTAATACGGCCAGACGGACGGTCTGTTATACTTGAACATGACTCAGGAATACTAAACCGCTTAGACAGACTAACTGCTGCCAATTACGGCATGCCAATCAATACTAATTTGTGCAAAAATAAATTTATAAAAAATAAAGACAAATCAATAATGCTTCAAGCAACCTCTATCTATACAACTGGTGATGGAAGTCACTGAAATCCTCAGGAAATGTTTAATATAATGTTAGATGTTGCTAAGACGTCTCTTAAAGTTTTGGGAAGCGATATTTTTAACCAATTAACAAGGAGTATGGAATAAGATAATGAGAAAAAACGAAAATGATTTTTTAAGAAAGGCAAAAAAAAAATAAAAATGATGAGTTCTATACTCAACTACAAGATATAGATAGGGAGTTACATCATTACAAGGTACATTTCAAAAACAAAATTATATTTTGCAATTGTGATGACCCCAGAACTAGCAATTTTTATAGATATTTTGCTCAAAATTTTAATGAACTTGGTTTGAAAAAGCTGATTGCATCCTGTTATATCGAACAACAATTTGATTTATTTAGCTTAAATTCAGAAATTTCAAATGGCTTTTACTATGAATACACTGGGAAAAAAGAAGAGGTCATTATTCCCAGTCTAAATGACGTGACATTTTTTAAAGGTGACGGTGATTTCCGCAGTGAGGAAAGTATGAAACTATTAAAAGAAGCAGATATAGTGGTAACAAATCCACCATTTTCACTTTTCAGAGACTTCCTTGCACAAGTTGTTCAATATGATAAACAATTTTTAATCATTGGCAATATTAATGCTATTACTTACAAAGAAACTTTTAAACTCATAGAAAACAATAAAGTTTGGATGGGGATAAATATGGGACGTGGTATTTCTGGATTTATCGTTCCAGACCACTATGAACTCTATGGGACAGAAACCACTATAAATGAACGTGGTGAAAGAATTGTTTCCCCTAATAACTGTTTATGGCTAACAAATTTAGATAATTTCAAAAGGCACGAGGACATTATTCTTACCAAAAAGTATAAAAATAATGAAGACCAATATTTAACCTACGATAATTACAACGGTATCAATATCAATAAAACAGTAGATATTCCTTATGATTATCGAGGAGTTATGGGAGTTCCAATAACTTTTCTTCATAAGTTTAATCCAAATCAATTTGAAATTGTTGGATTCCGAAAAGGAGATGACGGAAAAGATTTATCAATAAATGGTAAGAGCACTTATTTTAGGATATTAATTAAAAATAAGAAGTTTCAAACGACTAAATAGGCTGGTAGTATGATGAGTTTTACGAGCAAACAAATATCTAATTTTTTGGATGATAAAATTTTATTTCGATTTACAATTAACAGTAACAATACTATAAACTTCAACGAACGTGAAGCGATGTTTACTTTTGATCAAATTGAAAAAGTAATAAAAACTAATTTTGACTATTGGAAGATTGTTTCAGAAAAAGCACCATCTAATTATTATTCAAATTGGCAAATCATGAATAATAAGATAAATGGCATAAGGAAATTTCTTTCTGAGATTGACGACTTAAATACGGATACTATAAATAACTATCTTTATTATAACTTGTCAAGTAGTCGTGAAACTACTGAGCAAGGGAAGCTTGTTTACATACTATCAATTGATTCACCTATTGATAAAGATTTAGAAATTCGAAAAATAAAGAGTTTTGTTTCATTCTATATAGAGCAAACAACAGACAATCTTACAGAAGCGATAAGAAGTTACATCTATCTCTCTAAGAATATAAGTTCTATAGGCAATTATTTTTCAAGCTCTTATCCATACCAATTCTATCCGGCTCTGTATTTACTTAGAAAACAGTTCTCTAATATTAGGGAAAATATATTCGACTTTGAAAAAAATATTATATATCCATTAACCAGTAAGTTACAAGAAATTTCTGATAATTCTAATGAACAATATAAAGAAATTACCTCTTTTATCGAAAACAGATACAATGATATTCAACAACAATTTGATGATAAGGCCATAGAATTAAAAGAGTTTCAAAGCTCAATAAATCGTTGGCAAAAGGAAAAGAAAGATAAACTTGAACATTTAGAGGAGACTTATAAGAATAAACTATCATTGGAGGCACCCGAACAACTCTGGAATAAACGTGCTACAGAATATATAAAGCAGGCTAGAAATTGGACTATCATCCTTATTGTAACTGTACTAGCTTTAATTTTTACTTCGACAAAATTAATTACAGTTATACATAATTATTCTTTAGATATCATCAAAGAAATTCCTTTTCTTTCAGAATCATTCGTATTTATTTCTGTTATTTCTTTCTTTATCTATATAATTAGAATACTGGTAAAAATCGTAATGTCAAATCATCATTTAGCCACCGAATACAAACAGAAAGCAGCTTTAACTAGATTTTATCAATCTTTGACTTATGCTGGTACAAATATTGATAAAGAGGAAAGACTAATCATTATTAATTCATTATTTAGTAGAATTGATACAGGTCTTATTAAAGTAGATAACACAAATGATAACGAGGTAATTCTAGCAATTTTGTCTAAGAATATAAAATAAAAGGCTGAGCAAAAAGAATTTAAAGTCAAACAAACGCATATTGTCAAGTGTTGAAAAGACTCGATAATATGCGTTTTATTGCAGAAAATTTTACTTCTTTTTCTCCTAAAATTGAGTTTTTTTGCCATCTTCTTTAACTAAACAATAACTGGCGAATCGCTACCAAATCTTCCATATCCAAGTCGTTTTTTAAATAATAGACTGGCGTCTGTTCCTTCTTATGAATCGGGTTATTGGTAACCAGCAAATCATAATGCCGACTAGGGTCATAAGCTTCAATGGTAATAAAACGATTGTATTCCAAATACCGTTTCAAAATGGCTGCCATCCTTGAAAAGACAAGAAAACCAGATGTCAAATCCAGACCGATCCGCATATGCTGGCCACCGTTTTCAGCCATATATTCGATTAACTGGAGCCATTCCCAGAGAATCTTCTTATCTAAATCTGTCCCCTGTTGAAAAGCAGGCAGAGCATGAAAAATCTCCTCTGCTGTCTCTTTAAAATCATGTTCCATCAGTAAATATGGATGACGATTCTCTAACTGGTACTTGTAGCGATCCTGTAAAATATAGCCCTTATAGAGATAGACTTGAGCACAAAGCTGACTGAGTTCATAGGTGACATGGTCCTCTGTATAATCCCCCAGTAACTCCTCTTTCTTCATTTCTTGAATCAATTGCGTCAGTAAACCTGCCAACTGTCCTCCAAAACCAAGGATATACTCCATAGTATGAAGAGGAAGAATGCGATGAGATAGGAGGAAAGAGAAGAATATCATCATCTCCCCATCCTCAGTTCCGAGAGGGAGGTGTTGCCCAGCAAAAAAGGACGGAGCCTTTCGATGCAAACGAAGGTAGAAAATATTGTCAAAATACCCTCGCATTTTCTCTTCTATCACTTGAAACTGACAAGCATTGACCCGAAGACGTTGTTGACTGATATGAGCCCAGAGAACCAAGTCCAATTTCTGACCCGAAGACAAACTTGCACCGCAGATTTCTTCTAGTGTAGCAATTTCCTGCTTTCTCGCTGGTTTCTGCATGTGACCTTCCCACTCCTGACTAGACCAGACCTTGCGGAAAAGACAGAAATAGAAATAGCGAATCTGATGCTCTGGACCTCGCCAACGTCCATTTTGGATGGATAAATCAAATTCTGACAAAATCTGATTTAAACCAGCCAAGTGACGCCCAAGCGTAGCCTCGCTAATCATCAATTCTTGAGCCAGCTGATGGGCTAAAAATTGTTGGTGGTAGAGAAGATAGACCACAATCTGGTATTTAACAGCATTCTCCAAAAACAAGCTCCGAATATCTCTCCCCTTGGTAGCTGCACCGATCGACAGGCGCAGATTTTCATTTTCTAAGTGAATAGTCAGCTCTAAACCACTATCCAAAGTCTTGTCATTGAGCAGGGTGACATATTTGGTTAGGGTTGCTTTTGAAAATCCTGTTTCTTCCATTACAGCCTTGACGGTCGTCTGAGACTCTTGTAATAGAAAGGAAAGGATTGAAAATTGACCACACTCGGCTTTCTCCATCAAATCTCCTAAATACATTTGTTACCCCTTTCATTTTCTACCTTAAGCATAGCATAAATCTTACAAATGCTGAAATAATCTGTTTCTCTTTTTATTTACCTGCTGATTTCCTAGTCCATTATCCTGAAAATCAGCAAACACACGGCTCCCCCTTTGGGCATTTTTATGCTAAAATAGTAGCTATGGATAAAATTATTAAAACTATATCAGAAAGCGGAGCCTTTCGTGCTTTTGTCCTTGACAGCACAGAAACCGTCCGCACTGCTCAAGAAAAACATCAAACCCAAGCTAGCTCAACTGTAGCACTTGGTCGAACTCTTATCGCCAGCCAGATTCTCGCAGCCAATGAAAAAGGAAATACCAAACTAACAGTTAAGGTGTTGGGATCTAGCTCTCTAGGTGCCATCATCACGGTCGCTGATACCAAGGGGAACGTTAAAGGTTACGTTCAAAATCCTGGTGTTGACATTAAAAAGACCGCAACTGGTGAAGTTCTAGTCGGACCTTTTGTTGGAAATGGTCAATTTCTCGTTATCACAGACTACGGCATTGGAAATCCTTATACTTCCTTGACCCCACTCATCTCTGGAGAGATTGGTGAAGACCTGGCCTTTTACCTGACTGAAAGCCAGCAAACGCCTTCAGCAGTCGGTCTCAATGTCCTTTTGGACGAGGAAGACAAGGTCAAGGTTGCAGGTGGTTTCCTAGTTCAAGTCTTGCCGGGAGCCAAGGAAGAAGAGATTGCCCGCTTTGAAAAACGCATCCAAGAAATGCCAGCTATCTCTACTCTTCTCGAAAGCGACGACCATATCGAAGCCCTCCTCAAGGCTATCTACGGGGACGAAGCCTACAAGCGTCTTTCTGAAGAAGAAATCCGTTTCCAATGTGACTGTAGCCATGAACGCTTTATGAACGCTCTTGCCAGCCTTCCAAGCTCAGACTTACAGGAAATGAAAGAGGAAGACCACGGGGCAGAAATCACTTGTCAATTCTGCCAAACTACTTACAACTTTGATGAGAAGGACCTGGAGGAACTCATTCGTGACAAATCTTAATACACCTTTTATGATTGGCAATGTTGAGATTCCCAATCGTACCGTTTTAGCGCCTATGGCTGGCGTGACCAACTCAGCCTTTCGTACCATCGCAAAAGAGCTCGGAGCTGGACTCGTTGTAATGGAAATGGTCTCTGACAAGGGAATCCAATACAACAACGAAAAAACCCTGCACATGCTTCATATCGATGAAGGCGAAAACCCTGTCTCTATCCAACTTTTTGGTAGCGATGAAGACAGCCTAGCACGCGCAGCAGAATTTATACAAGAAAACACTAAGACCGATATCGTCGATATCAACATGGGCTGCCCTGTCAACAAAATCGTGAAGAACGAAGCTGGTGCTATGTGGCTCAAGGATCCAGACAAGATTTACTCCATCATCAACAAGGTCCAGTCTGTCCTTGATATTCCACTTACTGTCAAAATGCGTACCGGCTGGGCCGACCCATCTCTGGCAGTTGAAAATGCCCTCGCTGCTGAAGCAGCAGGTGTTTCTGCCCTCGCCATGCATGGCCGTACCCGTGAACAAATGTATACAGGTCATGCAGACCTTGAGACCCTTCACAAGGTCGCTCAAGCTTTGACCAAGATTCCATTTATCGCCAATGGTGACATCCGTACGGTTCAAGAAGCCAAACAACGCATCGAAGAAGTCGGTGCTGACGCAGTTATGATTGGCCGCGCTGCCATGGGAAATCCTTACCTCTTCAACCAAATCAACCATTACTTTGAAACAGGAGAAATCCTCCCTGATTTGACCTTTGAAGACAAGATGAAAATCGCCTACGAACACTTGAAACGATTGATTAACCTCAAAGGGGAAAACGTAGCAGTTCGTGAATTCCGTGGCCTCGCTCCTCACTACCTCCGTGGAACATCTGGTGCAGCTAAACTCCGTGGAGCCATTTCACAAGCTAGCACTCTGGCAGAGATTGAAACCCTCTTGCAATTGGATAAGGCTTAATAGACCAAAACCCGTAACTCTCTTAAAGGTTACGGGTTTTTGACTGTAAAAATTCAAATACTAAGGGTTATTATTGACTCAAAGCAACACTGGAAACCTTGCCATCCGCTCCTGTTGTAATTTGGATGATTTTTCCTCCACCAATTTTGGCATTATACTTGCCATCATCAAGAGTATAAGAGTAGCCTCTGATAGAGTAGTTTTCTTTCTTTCCATCAGCAGATTCTACTGTGAATTGACCTCCTGATGAAACTGTGATGGTTTCGCCATTTGCTCCCTTCCAATTGCCCGCTGCAGCTGAGAAATCACCATCTACCATGGTTAAAACACCCTTGTAGCGTTTATTTTGCTCTGCTTGTTTGTCTTGAAGTTTGCGGTCAGTTGTAGGATCATAGCTTGATTGGTTAGACTGGGATTGAGGAGCCTGTTGAGTTGAAGGAGCCTGAGCAGGAGTTTGTTGACTAGCTGCCTGTTGATTAGACACTTCTTGACCTTGTCTTTGCTCTGGTGCAGGTGCCACTTGTGATGGCCTTGCAGTTGCTGAAGATTGATCAGTAGATGCCTTGGCCTTTTCAGATGAAGCTGAAGTTGAGGACTTCTGAGTCTTGCTTTCTTTGCTAGAAGAGGCTGCTTTAGAGCTTGATGACTGGCTTATCTTAGCAGAACTGCTTGCTTGAGTTGTTTCCTTTTTATTTCCACAAGCTCCCAGTAGCAAGGTAGAAGCCAATACAGTTGCTACCATCAATTTGATATAGGTTTTCTTTTTCATTTTTCTACTCCTTTGTAATATTTTAGAAATATAAAGAAATCTTTTTGTAATGGAATTGTAACATTTAGATTTAAATATGTCAATAATTTATTTAAACTATTTTAAAAATCTCACATAATTTAAACACCTTTACTCCTCCTATTCTTCTATTCGTAATCTAATAGAAAAAACAGAGAAAAATTCCTATTTTGTTTAAAATTTTTTAAATCGCTCTTATTTAATCGCTTACATATTTAGCTGCAAAGGAATATAATAACAGTGAAATAGAATATAGGAAGTGCACTCTTATACTAAATAAGTATTTCAAGTATCTTCCTTGGTTGATTTTGGGAGCAATTGGTTCCTATAAATCCGCAACTCACTATGGCAAAACTTCGTTTGATATCTTCTATCTGACCACAGTCTTTATGATTTTCTATATAGCTTTGTTATTCCTACACGAAAAATATCTCAAGTATCGATACAAAGACTTTTTACTCACATGTTGAGCAATTCTAAGAAAGATAACTATCCCTAAAAACAGTCGCAACAGCAAAGCAAACTAATAAAGGCAAACAAAGAGGTCAGGAACTTTATCCCGACCTCGTTTTTTATTTCAATCGATAGGTTTTTCTTGGTTTCTTTTTAGGCACTCGTTTGAGTCCAACTTCTTCTACATATTCTCCGTATTTTACGAGAAAGTTATTGCTGACGATTGGACGACCGGGGTTGATGAGATTGACCAGTTCAGTCCCTTCATAGACAGTGAACTCCTCCTCCAGCAGATAAAGGAAGGTCGGATTCCAGTCGAGACGGCCTTGGATTCGTTTGATAGACTCTTGAATAATGGCATAATGGTCAAAAGCGAAGGCTTGTTCCTCCAACTCCACTCCCTCTAGGTAGCATTTGCCTGTCTGAAAATCGACATCTACAAAAAACACATCCTTGGCATCGTCTCCTGCTTGAACAAGTTCTAATGCACGACTAGGCAAATAAACCAAGTGGGCAATGGTCACTGTCCAGCCCCGTGGATCACGGCCGGGAGTCGATACGGTCATCAATTGCTCAATTTTTTCCAAAGGAAGATCGAGATTGACTTCTTCTCTCACCTCACGCTGACAGGCATGCGCAGCATCTTCGCCCTTGTCCATAAATCCTCCAACCAGAGCCAAACAATTTTGATAAGGGTGAGCCTTGCGGCGAATTAATAAGAGCTTGATTTTTCCTTCAACAAAGCAGTAGGCTACCATATCCACCGTCACACTTGGTTTTTCGTATTGAGGGAGTTCCTGCTTGTAGTACCAATCTAAAAACTCCTCCTGACTTGCATGAATTTCAAAATATTCTTTTTCCATCCCTGCTGGAATCATCGTGTCCGTCATTTTATGCCTCCTTACGAACTGCCTTGGTCCATTGGTACCAACCTACTAGACTATTGAGAGTGTAAACCCAGTACATCCCTTGGATGTGGATATTTTCACCCCACCAGAGATAAATACTAAAGAGATTGGTTGCAATCCAGAAAATCCATTGCTCACGATAGAGACGGGTCATCAAGAGCTGACCGACACCATTGGTCGCATCGGTAACACTATCACGGAAAGGGCGAGCACTATGGATACTTTGATAAGCCAAGCCCATACCAATCCAAATGATAGCAGTCAAGGCCAAGTACTTGAGCCAATCAAAAATAGATAATTTCTTAGCTTCAAAATGAGATTCTTCTGCTTTTCCTTGGTCATTAATACGGTTGGACAGCCAAGCATAGAGGCCAATCGGCTGCATGACAAAGAAGTAAACGGTCGTCAAGACTTCGCCATAAAAAGTCGCATCCATGGCCAAAATCAAATAGATAGCAGAGTTAATAGCCCCAAAGAGATAATTGCTTGCACGACCTTCTGCTACCAAGATAACACAGACAATCCCAGTCCAAGATACAAACAAGCTTAACCAATCATGACTATCTATATTTTGAGTGAATTCCAAGATAAAGGGAACACTTGACAAGGCGATGAGATACAACCACTGGAAGAGGCTACGACCGACAAAGAGATCTTTCCAGAGCAAGTGCATGATTCCTGCAAAACCGATTTTGCGAGCTTCTGCATGAACATTTTTAAAGTTTTCGATAAATTGTGTGATTTTTTCAGTTAGTTTTTTCATATGTTTCTCCTAATCTGCTTGGTAAATGGTATCAATAGCCACTTTTGCTGCTTCATAATTTCCTAGATAATCCTCAGCTAGATAAACTAGTGGAATGTTTGCTAAGTAGCGCTCCCTCATCTGGTCCAAATGCTGGGAAAAACTATGACGAATATGGTCTTCTGCCATAGTCATATCTCTAAATCCGTCATTGACATAGGAGCCAATAGGTTGCACAAAGAAAATCAAGTCCCATTTTTCCTTAGCCAAGATCGAGGCAAAGAGATTATCAAAAGTCTCTCCCGATAAGTCCCCTTGATCCTCTGACTCCATGTAATAATCATAGTAGCCCTTGGTTACTAAGGAGTTGGTGTCTGCTATCACCAGTCCCCTATTGGCATTACTGTCAATTAACTTAGAGGTCTGGTCATACTGCCACAACAGGAGATAATAGTAATCCTTTGGAGTCAATTCATCGTCGCGGACATTGTTTTTGATCTGGTACTCACGTGCATATTCCAAGCTGACTGGTGCATCGTAATACCTAGCCAAATCCTTTGCCAGAGTGGTCTTCCCATTGCTAGCACTTCCCATAATCAACACTTTCTTTGTAAACTGACGTCGGAAGGGTTGAGCAATATATTTCCAATATTTGCTTGGGTTTTCTCGAATCATAGTCTCTGAGATACCAAACTTTCTTTCTTGCAAGACAGTCTCAAAGCCACGATTTGATAATTCTTGCTGATAGTCTGCTTCTCCCACAAAGAAGATCAGTTCTTGTTGGGTTTCATCATAAGAAATCTCCGCTAACATTTTGTCCAACCACTCCTGCCAACCCATAGGGTAACGGGGAAGATTGGTCTCATCTAACTTACAAACCGAGGTCAACTCGTCATCACCAAAGGCCTCTCGGATATATCGAAATCTTTTTTGAAGCGTTAAACCTACCTGCTCCCCTCTATCTCCCTCATAGCCTGAAACGACAACCCAGACCTGGTCACACTGCCGCTTGGCTCGCTGGATCAGATCGATATGACCCTGATGAAGCGGAGCAAATGTCCCAAATATCACTGCTGTTTTCTTTTTCATAAACGCATTGCCTTTTTATAGTTTTTGATATTTTTATTATCTATGTTTTTATTATAAACTATATTTTTGTTTTGTCAATAGTTTTTATCATTTTTATAAAAACATTGCGAAAAAGAGAACCAAGTGAAAGTTCTATAATGAAGTTAGCCACCCAGCCCTCCTAAAAATTAGATGGTTCAACTAGCTGATAGCTAGCACTCGATTTCATTTGATAAGAGGCTTGATGCTGTTAGGCTGACAAGCCAAGGCTAAGATTAGCCTTGGTTTAGCTGACAAAACTGCTTCAAGGGTTCCTCTTGTCAAATGAAAGCTCTTCTAGGCATAAGAAAACACCTCTGTGTTATACTTGTTGTTCAATCACAAACACAAGAAAGGCACAGAGATGCAAAACCATTATACTAAAAAGCCAAACATTTGACAATCGATAGCCGTCGCTTAATCGAACGATGAAAAAAGGAAGGGAAATCAAATAGAGAAATCGCCTCTTTACTTGGAAAAGCTCCTCAAACTATCCATACTGAAATCAAGCGTGGGACAGTCCGACAATGTCTTGGAAAAGGACGCTTTAAAGAGGTTTATTCTGCCGACTATGCTCAACAGTCTTATGAAAATAATCGCAAGCGCTCGGTCAAGAAATCAAGATTGAACAAGGAGCTGAAGGAAAAGATTCTCCACTATCATAACCAAAAAGTTTCGCCTGAAATGATGGTCAAGGCTAAGGGCGTTAACGTGGGAATTTCTACCATCTACTACTGGATCCATCATGGAAAATTAGGATGGTCAAAACAGGATCTGCTCTATCCTAGAAAAGGAAAATCTGTTAAGAAACAAGCTAGCACC
>NZ_VMMK01000033.1:0-3122 GCF_013277255.1 Streptococcus sp. 2154 | reverse complement strand
TGCGATTGGAGAATGGGCATTATGAGATTGATACGGCTCTGCTTACAAGGGTGAAAAATTATTGTTTACTGGTCTTAACTGATCGAAGGACTAGGCATCAAATTATCCGATTGATTCCAAATAAAAGTGCTGAGGCGGTCAATCAGGCTTTAAAACTCATCTTAAAACAACATCAAATTATTTCCATCACGGCAGATAATGGTACAGAATTTAACCGCTTGTCTGATGTATTTTCTGAGGAACATATCTATTATGCGCACCCCTATGCCTCTTGGGAAAGGGGAACTGATGAGAATCACAACAGCCTCATTCGTAGATGGTTACCTAAGGGAACTAAGGAAACGACTCCCAAAGAAGTCACATTCATCTAAAATTGGATTAATAACTATCCTAAAAAATGCTTGAACTACAAATCACCCAGAGAAGACTTCTTCATGGCTAACTTGAACTTGAAATTTGGCCTTGGGGAATTTCTTCAAACCACATCAGCTTGGTCAGTTCTACCTGCGACCTCAAAACTTGTGCTTTGGTCAAGCTGGGTTTAGTTTCCTAGTTTGCTCTTTGATTTTCATTGAGTATAAGATTGCAGATAAAACGATAACAATCATAGGACACAGCAGAGCCAATGTTGGTCGAAGAATAGCCCCCTAATCGCTTATTTTATGGCAAAATGAAATAAAAACTAAACATTTTGTTGAGGAAGGCAAATCAATTCCTCACAATGTTCGAGAAAGAAGGGCGGACTATTCCAACTTCAACCCACTATAAAGCAGACTTACAAGATAGGGAACCCATCTCCGATAATATAATATATAGTAGAATGAAAACTGCACAATTTGATTGGGGAATTCAAACTAATTTCTCACAATGTTTGAGAAAAAGGGTCTATTATTTCAACTGCAACCTACTATAGCCCATTAAAGTTGGAATAACCCACTGAGACTTTTAAACCACTGCTGGAGAGGAGTTTGTGTCGATTTTCTTTCATTTCCCTGAAAAATCAAAAAGAGAGAACCAATCTGATCCTCTCTTACTTATAAATGGTGCTCACTCAAATGTTAAAGGAGCTATTTCTTAGAGATAAAGGAATTTGAATACAGCTACTGCCGCAATTGCTGCTGCAATAGGTGCTACTACTGGTACCCAAGAATACCACCATTTTGAATCGCCTTTATTCTCACCAAGAACTGATTTCGGAAGGAAAGCATGAAGGAGACGTGGCCCCAAGTCACGAGCTGGGTTCAAGGCAGGTCCTGTAGGTCCTCCAAGTGATGTTACCAAAGCCATAACGAGGAATCCAAGTGCCAAGTGAGCCACAGAAAGTCCTGAAGCAGTGTGTGGAGCCACCTGTGCTTTAATAGCCAAGTCAGAAAAATCAACTGTCTGTCCTGCTTGTGTTGCCATTTGTTTCATGTATTGAAGCACTTCAGCACCAAAGAAGTTTTTAGTCAAACCGAGAGCTGCAAAGAACAAAACAAATGAACCAACAAACTCGTTTACAAAACCATTAACAGTTGCTGCATAGCGACTTTCTTTTGTACCATGGTCAATACTTGAAATAGTTGAGAAAGTTCCCAAGATGTTATTTGGGTTTTCAGTTTTCAAGTAGAATGGACGGTGTGTTGCCACAACTAAGGCTTGACCAAAGATAGCCCCCAAGACTTGCGCGATAATGTAAGGTACCACTTGTGCCCAAGGGAAAAGACCGCTAACTGCAAGTCCTAGAGTGAAAGCAGGGTTGATGTGGTTCCCAGATACGTTACCAAACATCAAGGCTGGGATCATAACCCCCATACCATAACCAACAGCGATGACGAGCCAGCCACTTTGGTGACCTTTCGTACCTTTAAGTTCAACGTTGGCAACTGCACCATTCCCAAGAATGATCAAAATGGCAGTTCCCAAAAATTCAGTGGCATATTTCAGTGCCCATGTGAAATCCATTTGCTAGATTCTCCTTAAAATTTTTTAGATATTCTTTATTCTATCAATTTTTACCCTATTTAGCAACTGATTTCTGGAAATATTTTTAAAAAAATAGGATTCAGAGTTTCCCAGTCTAATGAACTTGTAAGCGTTTTTAATCTTCTCGAAAGACCTCGTTCTCAAAACCAGGAAAAAGCCCACATCTGTGAGCTTTTCCTTGTTCCTAGATTCTAAAATCTATTATTTTTCATCTTCTTTTTTCTTGAAGAATCCTAATCCTAGACCAGCTAATAAGGTCATGATACCAGCGCTAGCCAAGGTAGCATTCGCTTCTGGACCTGTGTTTGGCAATTCCTCTCTTTTTATTTGTCTCAGAAGTCGGAACTTCTGGGTCTGGACTCACTGGAATTTCAGTTTTTGGAGTACCTGGTTCTGGAGTTAGCTCTGGTATTGGAGTCTCTTGATTTGGTAGTTCTGGGTTTGGTGTCGGAACACTTGGATGCTCTGGATTTGGTTGTGGGTTTGGTTTGTCTGGAGTCGGTTCACCTGGAGCACCTGGTTCCTGAGGACTTGGAATTTCTGGAATTGGTTTTTCTGGTCTTGATAAACGGTCATACCTTACCAAAATAGTCGTACCTTTTGAATCTGCTGTTACTTCTGCATTCGATACTTTTGGTAAATCTGGTTTACCATAATTTTCAATTTCTGGCGATACGACTTCGTCCCAGTTGCCTGTTGTCCATTCACCTTCTGTCACGACTTTCGTCACTTTATTACGCTTGTTGGTTCTTGTTAATTCAACTGTTTGCGTAACTGGGCTAGCTACTTCTGTTGTTTCATCAGTCGCATCTACATACTTGATGGTACGGGTAACAGTTTTGCTTTCTTTAACATCTTCTGTAGCTTGTGGGTATTTCACTACTTCGGTTGTATCTGTAGTTGTTGATGTTACAGTTGCTTCCGCTACAGTTGCCTTATCTGGGGCGTCATAGTTGGTTACAGTTGGAGAGTCTTGAGAACCCCATGTACCTGTTGACCAGTCTCCTGCTGTCACGACTTTCGTCACTTTGTTACGCTTGTTGGTTCGCGTTAAGGTGACGGTTTGCGTAACTGGGCTACCTACTTCTGTTGTTTCATCAGTCGCATCTACATACTTGATGGTACGGGTAACAGTTTTGCTTTCTTTAACATCTTCT
>NZ_VMMK01000032.1:0-2319 GCF_013277255.1 Streptococcus sp. 2154 | reverse complement strand
TGTTTTGAGCTGACTTCGTCAGTTCTATCTGCAACCTCAAGACAGTGTTTTGAGCTAACTTCGTCAGTCTTATCTACAACCTCAAGACAGTGTTTTGAGCAGCCTGCAGCTAGCTTCCTAGTTTGCTCTTTGATTTTCATTGAGTATTAGTTCAATATCTGAAAAAAAGAACCTTGCAAAGCAAGATTCTTTTAGTGTCTGACTTAAATAATTGTTCTTCTGGGAACTAAATCGAATTAAGCTTCGATTTCTGTAACCATACCTGAACCAACAGTACGTCCACCCTCACGGATAGAGAATGTAGTACCTTGTTCTACGGCGATTGGGTGGATCAACTCAACGTCGATTGTCACGTTATCACCAGGCATTACCATTTCAGTACCTGCTGGAAGTTCGATTGAACCTGTAACGTCAGTAGTACGGAAGTAGAATTGTGGACGGTAGTTGTTGAAGAATGGAGTGTGACGTCCACCCTCTTCTTTAGTAAGGATGTAGACTTCACCTTTGAATTTAGTGTGTGGGTTGATTGAACCTGGTTTAGCGATAACTTGTCCACGTTCGATTTCATCACGTTGAACACCACGAAGAAGGACACCTACGTTATCTCCGGCAAGACCTTCGTCAAGTTGTTTACGGAACATTTCAACACCAGTAACAACTGCTTTTTGAGTTTCTTCTTTGATACCAACGATTTCGATTTCGTCGTTGACTTTAACGATACCACGGTCGATACGTCCTGAAGCAACTGTACCACGTCCAGTGATTGAGAATACGTCTTCGACTGGAAGAAGCAATGGTTTGTCAGTGTCACGTTCTGGTTCTGGGATGTACTCATCAACTGTGTTCATCAATTCCATAACGATGTCTTCGTATTTAGAGTCACCTTCAAGAGCTTTAAGAGCTGAACCTTGGATAACTGGAAGATCGTCACCTGGGAAGTCGTATTCTGACAATAGGTCACGGATTTCCATTTCAACCAATTCAAGCAATTCTTCGTCGTCTACCAAGTCAACTTTGTTCATGAAGACGATAAGGTGTTTAACACCAACCTGACGTGAAAGAAGGATGTGCTCACGAGTTTGTGGCATTGGTCCGTCAGTTGAAGCTACTACAAGGATAGCACCGTCCATTTGAGCGGCACCAGTGATCATGTTTTTAACGTAGTCCGCGTGTCCTGGAGCGTCGATGTGAGCGTAGTGACGTTTTTCAGTTTCGTACTCAACGTGCGCAGTGTTGATTGTGATACCGCGTTCGCGTTCTTCTGGAGCAGCATCGATAGACGCATAGTCTTTAGGTTGGTTAACTGATGAAGGCAAGCGACGTGCCAAAACAGTTGTGATAGCTGCAGTTAGGGTAGTTTTACCGTGGTCAACGTGTCCGATAGTACCAATGTTAACGTGTGGTTTACTACGATCGTATTTTTCTTTTGCCATTTGAGTAAAAGCCTCCAATAAAATATATTTTATAGATAGACAGTAGGCAATACAGTCTAACTTTCCTTACTATTTTATCAAATTTCAGCTAAATTGCAAGTGTTTTACAACGTTTTTGTGAATTATTCTTGGTAAAAATTTAACTGAAAGTTCTATAATGAAGTTAGCCACCCAGCCCTCCTAAAAATTAGATGGTTCAACTAGCTGATAGCTAGCCCTCGATTTCATTTGATAAGAGGCTTGATGCTGTTAGGCTGACAAGCCAAGGCTAAGATTAGCCTTGGTTTAGCTGACAAAACTGCTTCAAGGGTTCCTCTTGTCAAATGAAAGCTCTTCTAGGCATAAGAAAACACCTCTGTGTTATACTTGTTGTTCAATCACAAACACAAGAAAGGCACAGAGATGCAAAACCATTATACTACAAAAGCCAAACATTTGACAATCGATAGCCGTCGCTTAATCGAACGATGGAAAAAGGAAGGGAAATCAAATAGAGAAATCGCCTCTTTACTTGGAAAAGCTCCTCAAACTATCCATACTGAAACAAGCGTGGGACAGTCCGACAATGTCTTGGAAAAGGGCGCTTTAAAGAGGTTTATTCTGCCGACTATGCTCAACAGTCTTATGAAAATAATCGCAAGCGCTCGGTCAAGAAATCAAGATTGAACAAGGAGCTGAAGGAAAAGATTCTCCACTATCATAACCAAAAGGTTTCGCCTGAAATGATGGTCAAGGCTAAGGGCGTTAACGTGGGAATTTCTACCATCTACTACTGGATCCATCATGGAAAATTAGGATTGTCAAAACAGGATCTGCTCTATCCTAGAAAAGGAAAAGCGCTTAAGAAACAAGCTAGCACCAATTTTAAACCCCCTGGTCAATCTAT
>NZ_VMMK01000031.1:81920-107372 GCF_013277255.1 Streptococcus sp. 2154 | reverse complement strand
TTTCTAGTGTGTTCATAGTAGTACCTCATCCCCTACTCTAATCTTCTCATACACGTCCTTAGTAACTACGAAAATGCCGTAGTCACGAATAGTAAGCGTGTATAACTTGCCGTGCCGCCCCTTCTCGACGACCTTACCAAAAATCTCAGCGCCTGCGTTATCCACCTTATAGATAACCAGCGGCTTCTTCTCTTCCAAATCTCGAATCCTGTCCATCTGCCAGATGTTTAGTCCAGCAGATACCAGAATCCAGATTGCTATGAATCGTTTCAATCTATGACCTCCTCCTTCAATTTAAGCTCAATCTCTAAGTAAAAGCTTTGATCAGGTATCTCCAGTATCGCTGTAGTGGTTTTACCATCAGAACCCACGATAACTTCTCCGATTGCCAAAACTAAGTCTCGAATTGTGCTATTTAGCGTAAGGCTCATCACTCCACCTCCTCATTATATTTTTCTACCAATTCATGCAACCACGACCAAGGTTCGGTTTCTTCAACGATTGGGTCAACCTCCCTTTCTTGCAACCAAGCTGAGAAATTAACCACATTATCAATGTAGATTGTGTCGTAATCGCCCCAATCCCAAACAGTTAAATAAATTTCTGTTTCAGTTCCATTTTCATCTTCAACCGTTATTGAACCATTTTCAACCCACGCTGTACCAAAACACAATTCGCAAGTGCCAGTCTGTTCTTCTTGAAAATCTGAATGGTATTCTGTCACTTTATATTTCATCTTCCAACTCCTCCACTTTCCCTCTTAATTCTTTATTCTTTTTCTTCAACAAATCGCGCTCCAGCGCTCTAATCCGTCTCTTGCGTGCATCGCACGGTTTCGAATACTCGATTATCTTCTCTTCATTTTGCTCAATTGTGCGTTTCAGTCCTTCGATTACTACCTGTTTATCGTAATTCATCGTCTAAAAATCTTTCAATAGCTTCTCTATAGGAGACTTCCGCCATACCGTCTAAGTCGTTCAGGGCTTCAATATAGTCTGGACGCCCTTGCCCATACTGCTTTTTCAAAAACTCAACAAAGAGATGAATTTCCTGATAGGTTACTCCAACCATATTTCTTACCTCCCACTAAAACGGAAAATCATCTTCCTCAAGGGCGTATCCTGGCATTTGTTCCTCAATATTCGAACGGTTAGCAGTATCATCACGCTTTTCAAGTCGCTCAAAATAATCTGCGACCACCTCAGTCAGATAGACCCTGCGCCCCTCCTGATTCTCGTAGTTCCTTGTCTGGATGCGACCCGTCACACCGACCAGATTGCCCTTCTTGCACCATTCTGCGAATAGCTCCGCCTGCTTACGCCACATCATACAGTTGATGAAGTCCGCCTCTCGCTCGCCGTTGGCTCCCTTGAAGTTCCGATTGACCGCCAGCGTAAAGGTAGCAACCGCCACATTCGACGGCGTATATTTTAATTCAGGGTCTTTCGTCAAGCGCCCCACTAACGTAACATTATTGATCATCTTTCTTGTCCTTTCTTGCTGCACGTTCTCCGATTAAGTAGCCGAGAAATAGCCATAGAATAGCCATGCCAAATTCTTTAATAAATTCAATCATTTTCTTCTCCTCCTGAAAAAGTTGCTAAATAGTAACAATCCTTCGCACCATAGTCAAACCGTGTCGTCCGCTGACCAATGTGCTTCTGAAACCTTGGCTGAGTGATAGCCGAGAAAGCCCACTGACGATCTTCCATTTGCTCAATGAGATCATCGACATTGTCAAACATCCCAAGGTAAAACTTGCAGTGCCCGTTGTAGACGAAGTAAAGCTCTAACATCACTCCACCTCAACAGGGTAAAAGTTCCCAAAGGAACCCCTCAAAGCCTTTCCAACCTGTACAGCTGCCCCACGAGAAACAAACCGCATGGCTTTCTTCTCCTCAGAACATGAAATGTCCAAGCCAGTCACACATATAACTGCGGACATCAGAAAGGGCTTATCCTCTCTTGTCCCATGCTTTAAAATAAACATCAGCCACCTCCATTCTAAAAATAGTGCTTCCGCTTGTTTGTCAAGTCGTTGAAAACCATCAAATGGTCTTTATCCACACCCTTCATCAGTCTGGACATAAAGGGTCTGCCATATCTTTTCTGAATATCAGCAGAAGTCAAATTGGTGGTAATAATTGTATTTGAACGCTTATTCAGGATATTGTAGAGGATAGTAAACGACCACTCACTATCCTTTTCCATGCCCAAATCATCCAAAACCAAGAACTTAGCACTGGCAATTTTATTGACCAGAAACTCTTCCTGACTAAAATCAGCTTTAATCTTCATCAACAAGTCCGTCACATTGATAAAAATCGCAATCTCTTTCGTGTACTCAGATAGAGCCTTAACCATCGCAAAGGCCAAATGGCTCTTACCAGTTCCAGCTTCTCCTTGTAACACGATGTTGTTCCTAGCCCCCTCAGACCACTCACGACAAATCCTCTTTGCAAAAGCTAGCTTTTCCGCTTCTTTTTCAGTGGGTGTCTCAAAGTTGTCCAAAGTCGCATTTTTCAAAACCTCATCATAAAGAGAAAACTTCTCAAGATAGTATTTCCTCTCTCGCTCATTCTCAGCGTCGGCCAGTTCATTCACTCTTGCTTGATTCTCCTCATGGATCCGCTCAGATTCACACATGCGGCATACAACACTCTCAGTCCGCAATATCTTTATCAAAGGAATGTTATGCTTTTCGCAAAACTCATCTTGTTGTTCTGTATTCCTGTGATAAGATAAGGCAATCTCCTCAAACACATTGTCTACCATGACAGACGACCTCCACATTCATGCCAGCTAGCCATTTCAGACAAGCATGCAACCACTTGATGAATTGGTTGGTCTGCTAAAAGAGTTTTCTTCTCGTAGCTTAACGGATAATAGTCAATCTCGAATTGTTCAATTAGTTCTAGTATCCCCATTCGTCCTTGGCCTCCTGTTCTTCTTTCTTATCCTTATTCTTTTTCTCTGATTGACGAACCTGTTCAACAGTGGTAACATTGTTCATCTGCCAATTTCTTAAAATCCCACCAATATATTTGATGTTCGGCTTTCCTGAGTTAATAGCAGTCTTCAATGCTTCTTTCACCAAATCCACATCATTCTCATTTAGGAGATGGTTGATTTCTTCAATTTCAAATCCAGATAAGAGCCTACGAAATTCAGATTGAAAAAGTTCTAAGATATTTTCTTGACCACCACTACTAGTAGTAGTAGTTATTCTTTTCTTATTCTTATCTTTATCTAATCTATTCTTATTCTTATCTTTATCTTCTTCTAGTGCGTTACCGTCCGTTACTGTAACGTTACCTGTAACGTTACCAAGAGCAAGATTTTTCTGTTTTTTACGGTATTTGGCTACACGGTTGCGTGTCTGTTCCTTTATTTTCTCCATTCCGTCAACGTTTTGATGTTTTTCCCAATTTGGCAAGCTAATAATACCATCGATAATCTCAATCATCCCAAACTGTTCAAAAACTCCAATAGCCATTCTTACTGTATTCAATGGTCTACGAAAAATAGTAGCTAACATTTCATCTGTATAGTGAACCTTATCAGTCATCATCAACAAACCATTACTGTTATGTTTTCCAGCAAGTGTCAAAATCTTGAACCATATCACTAAGATGGCATCAGGATCAGGCAAGGCATCAATCAGGCAAATCTTTTCATCGTCAAAAATATCGGTTGTGATTTTTATCCACTTAATTTCAGACATACCTAGCACCCCATTTCCTACGGTTAGCGCGGTACTTCATCCGCATATCCTCATAGATGTGTCTGCCTTCTAGCGCCATCTTCTCGACCTTTAGCAGCTTATTTTTAAGCTCCACATCACGATAGTCCTTAGCTAGTTTTTTATAGTCTGTTAGGTATTCTTTGACTAGTAATAGATTTTTATAATCGTTTTCCCATGTCGTAATAAAATGTCTTGAAGTTGATTCCCTTCCTTCCAGTTCTTTAACAATCATAATCAGGTTATCCAGCGATTCAATCAATTCTTCCATTTCCTGACCTCATCATTACAAAAGTCTGATTGCAGACTGTTTAGGTTCTGGCAAAGCTAACGGCTCAGGGCGCAAGCCTACAGGCGGTTCGTTGTCATATGTGAATCCTTTGAACTCTCTACGGATATTCTTGCGAATTTCTTGCCATTTGTCCTCTCTACCACGTTCATATGCATGATTACGCACTTGGATAATCATAGACGCAAATTCTTGCTCTTCTCGTCTCTCTTCTTCCTCTCGTTGTTCTTGCAATTTGATATGACGGCAAGCTCCTGCAAATCCAATCAGCAAGGCTCCAACTCCCATCAACTGGTCTAAAATCGGTGGTTCAAACATTTTTAATCTCCTAAATAACTTTTTCTTTCAGTGTTTCAAAAACTTCAAACTTCAAATTTGTCTGTTCTTTTATTTTCTTCAATACACTAAGCACTGTGTCATCTTCGTTAAACTGAATAATGGTATCACTTATAACTAGTTCGTAGATGTTAGACATAATTCTATTATCAGTCTCTGTTTGTTCATCGGATTCTAGTTCTGAATCGATTTCGTTCTCATAATTTTTGAGAGCGTTAGCGGATTCATTAAATCCATGAAGTAACAATGTTCTCTGTAAAATTTCATTCACATCAATGTATTTATCTAAGCTTTCTCTTTCTCTTGCTCGTTTTGTTTCTTCAGGAAACAGAATATGCATTCTATCAAATATTTTGCTAAGTATTTTTACATTCTTTTTGGTTGGTTTTGTCTGAGTATTTACAATACTAGCCATCGGATATCCTTTAGTAAATCCAAGTTTTAAATCTAAATCACTGGCAGAAGACGAAACTTCTTTTCTAAGATTTTTTAAAATATCAATAAGCAAAGTTGCCCACATTATCGACATAAAATCATGACCAAATGAACCGTTGTAATCATTTGGTTTGTCAAGTGGATTAAATTTCTCGTTGGATAAATCTTGTACAATTTTTTTAAGATTTTCATCTTCGTGCTCATATCTTTCAAAGAAATTTCGCAAACCTGGTCTATTCTCTTTTTTCATCTTATGTTTGTATGCTTTTTTATTATTCATCTTCTCTCTCCTTATGCTCTTAATTTTCGTACTTCTTTCTCTAATTCCAAAATCTCATAAACATCATTAATATCGTACATAATATATTTCCCTTGCTTACGAAATCTCAATCCTTTACGTTCTAACTTCTTAATATAGCTATGAGTGAAGCCAAACTTCTCCATCAAAGCCTGTTGATTGATTGGCATGCGATCATTCTCTAACTGCTCCTTGACCTGCTTTTCAGCAAAAGCCAGTAATTGATTGGTGAACAATTCAGCACTTTCGCCGTCTAATCGTAATTGTAACGTTATACCTTCCATTTTCTACATCCTCTCAACTATGCGGGCAAGCATTTTTGTGATATAATGGTTTAAATTGTTTTAGTATGCGCCTGATTGCCGTCAGGTGCTTTTTTGCGTTGTTGTCAAACTGTTTTACTTTCCAGCGCTCTGAGTTCTATCTCATGGCTGACTTGTCTAAATAGCTTCTCACATGCTATCTTAGCTTCTCTGTATGTTGTAGATTCGCTGATGAAGTAATCAGCAAGTTCGATGATTTTGTCTTCCATTTAACCTCCTATATCGGTCTTGAGACTGATGTAATATCCTCCTAAATTGCTATAATACTCTTGACTAATATCTCTCCCGTTTTAGTCAAAAATTTAACAGAAAGGAGGTTCAAAAAATGAGTAAGCTTAGCCATAAGCCAAACCACGTTGTTAAGAAACTAACCTGGGAAAATCTCGATAATATTCTATTATCTAATTTTTCAGAGTCGACTACTGATAAACCTAGCGCAGTAATTCAGTTATCTGATTTTGAAATGTCTAAAACTGAAATTATCGAAGAAGCAACTGCTCAAGGTTATCAAGTTATCGATAATTCTGATGGTTACTTAAAGTTTCTATAACGAATTTTAAAGATGATATATTTGTACGATTTACATCAATATCTCTTTTTAACTTAGCAATCTGTCTATCAGATTGCTTTTTTCTTTTCCCACTATACGGATATCGTCTTGGTCTCATTTTCTTTCCCTCCCTACGCTTGACTAAATGCGTTCAGTTCCATGATTTTCATCTTGGTATTGGTGCTTGGCTCCCACGTCATCCAGTAAGCTAGAGCGGCATCCGCATGCTTCTTGGGTAGCAAGTCATAGCGACTAATGTTGAAGTGGTCTTTAAAGTCAATCTCAGCTTGTCTAAATACCGACTGAGCAAAAATCTTATCCGCATAAGCTGGGCTATCAATGCCACCCAGGCAAGCCACAACCCTAGCCTTACGCTTCTTCAGGAGCGACTGAGCATAGCTTGGATGAATCGGTTGCTCACTCTTGAGGTAGTCAATATCCTCCAGCATGGTCGTCTGTTGCTCACGCAATTTCTTCTGGCCAGTGAAGAGAGCGATAAAAGCATCCTCGTCCAAATCCTCGCGAATAAATCCGCCCTGCTTACGAATAGCTGGCAAGACCTCTGATGTCACCCAGCGCTTGAACTCCTTAGCTTGAGGCAACTTGCTGGATAGGATGAGAGAGTAGAGACCAGATTCGTTGATGATCAACATATCCTGTGTTCCACCACTAGTAGGGATGCCCTGTTTTAGGGCGTCCTCTTCATCAACGTGAAGAGCAATCGCATTTCTAGCCTTGCTATATCCTAGGATGTCTGCAACATCTTTCCCAACGAACCACGGCTCGTCATCAATTGTCAAAGTACGGACTTCCTGCCCGTGAAAATTAAAAATTTCGTTCATAATATTCCTTTCTAAATTCGGTATTTGGTAGTAAATTTTTTGATAGGTTGCTCATATCTCTTTCCTTCCTATTCTTCTCCCCTTTTTGCTATAATAAAAGCAGAAAGGAAGTGATCTAATGCCACAAATCACCAATGATAATGTCCAGATTTGGACACTCTATATCACAGTAATAATTGCAGTTATCGGTTTTGTTTTTAATACCATTTCACTCTGGCAAACAAAGAAAGCTACAGAGGATATGGCAAAGCCTTATATTAATGTTTATGTAGATGTCTATGCAGTTAAAAATCAACAACGTACCTTTGTTTTTAAAAACTTTGGCCAAACTCCAGCATATATAGATAATATTCAGATAGATGGCGAATTGGATCCATTGAATTCTGTACACCGCTTCAACTCACTTATCGGAAATATGATTGCCCCAGGACAAAAATTTACATCATCAATAGACCCAGATTATAAAGGTCGAATTACACTGACAATTACTTACTCCGATAGCAAGAAACACAAATATATAGACAAGTTTGTACTTGATGCTACATTGGCATCTGCAATGTTCTACACTGTAAACGAGAGCAATAAAAGCGATTCTCCAGCTACAGCTATCAGACAATCGACCATGGCTCTATTACGCGATCTACGATAGAACCATCTCCGAGCGATTTTACAGTTCAAACATCACGTAAGAATTCAATTTTTATCTCAACAGTTTCATCGTCAAGTGTATTGGCGATGATTTTATTTTTTGCGTCAATCGCTTCGTTCAAGTCTTTACAAGTTAATTCATAAAATACATTTACATTTGCATTCATCTCTTCCCCTCCTATTAGTGAATTTTTTTGTTCTATTTTTTGTTAGCAATTCTATCCATTGTATCTAAAGTAAGTTTTTGTATCTCTTATCTATGCTTCTGCATCTATTGTGAAAATAGAAACTATATAATTTCACACTAGGCTATTCAAGGCACGTTTCCTAATTTCGTCTTGAATAGCTTTTGTCATTGCTAAACCATGTTCTGAAAAATCAGTGTATTTTGACACGAGCAAAATCGCTTGTGAATATGTCCTTGATTGTTGAATTGCTTCATCAGCCCTCTTCTCAATAAAACTTTGGATATCCTCTTTTAAATTCTCTAGTACCATCTTCCCCTCCTACTCCAGCACCTTACTGCCGACTACCAATCGTTTAACGACAACGTCCATCTCCTTAAATTCGGCATTCTCTGCACAGTAGCGGACGCTCTCGCTGATGATGTGACAAATAGATACGCCGTATTCGTTCGCCAGCTCCGTAGCGATCTCCCAGGCATCTTTGTCAATCCGTGTTACTTTTTGCGCTGCGTTGTTCATAGTATCCCCTCCTACAACATATCTTCTACCCTACACCCTAGCGCCTTGGCGATGACCACCGCCTGCGACAGCGTCACTGCCTTCAGGTCGTTCTCGATCCGTGACAAGGTTGTGTAGTCTATCAAGGTTCGCTTGGCAAGCTCACGCAAGCCCAGCTTTTGAGCCATTCTCAGCTCCCTCATTTTCGCTCCATACATTGACTTTTTCCTTTCTACTAATAGGTCTTTTCAAAACTGTTGGTACTTGTCAACAGTTTTGATAGAATTATTCTATCGATTTTTGAAAAAGTTTGACCTTCTTTGATGTTAGGTGTTTTATTTCACTTTTCGTGAAGTCTGAGGTGTGAATATATCGCCCAATTCTTTACCGAAATAATGGGCGATTTTGAACATTTCACTCAGTTTAAAATCTTGTTTACCTAATTCTTTGTTGCGATAGCTATTCTCGCTTTTTCCAATAACATCTGCCATTTCTTTCTGAGAAATATTCTTTTCCTTCCTCAGTTTATATAAAAGAATTTGCAAACCATAATCACCTCCTATTCATTTTAAAAAAACCATTTCCAGATGAAGTACACCCAGATAAAACCGGTTAGCATCCAGCAGACCACATTCCAAAATTTCTTCTTGTCTTTCATGACAAATCTTTCGAGATATGCTATACTAATAGTGAGCTTTGGGGCTTTCGCCCCGCTCACCCCACTTCTATTTCAAGAAGTGTTTGATTAACTCAACACTGGCTGTAATCACTGTTGAGATAACCAGAGCCTTAGGACCGTCAAGCCATGGCTCTTTTTTGTTGCCTTTTCAGGCTTTTTGCGTCTCCGCATATCTCTTTTCCTCCTGTATTTATTTGATTGATTACCTCAACCATGATTTAATTATACCTCACTTTTCGTGAAGTGTCAATAGTTTTTTTGCGAAAAAACAAAAAAACTTTTCTTTCCGTGAATATTTTGTTATAATCTACTTAATAAAACACTCAGGAGAAATATATGACTGACAAAGAATTAGCTATATACATCGGAACAAAAATAAAAGAATATCGATTACAGCGCGGATTGACGCAAAAAGAATTAGCTACTTTAGTGGATATGGGTGATACAACTATAGCAAACTATGAAAAAGGTTTCCGTACTCCTAAAAAGAATACTTTGTTTAAAATATCCTCTGCTCTCAGCGTAACTATTGACGATTTATTTCCACCTATTCGTAAAGCAGACACCCCCACAGCGTCCCCAGATTTGCTCACACAGCAGATAAATGATAAGTTGGTACAATTAACCCCAGATAATAAAAAAATCGTCCTACGGACTTCTGAGGAGCTTCTGAAAGAGCAGAAAAACGAAGAAGAAACGAAGATAAACGAAGTATCGGAAGTTATCAGCTTGTACCAAGTTGAGGTTGTATCTGAGACGGCAGCAGCTTCTGGATTTAACTATGGATTCGGTTACGACGATACAGATAGAGAGACTATAGAGGTTGACGAGCAACCACCACGCCACGATATTGCGACTAAGGTCAGCGGAGACTCCATGCAGCCTGACTACCAAGACGGAGACATTCTCTATTTAGTAGACAAAGGACTGACTACCTACAACGGAGACCTAGCAGTTATCGCATACGGAGACCGTTCTTACTTTAAGAAGATCTATACCGAAAACGGACGCTTACGCCTCGTATCACTCAATGACAAGTACGAAGACATCATCCTAGACTTCCCACCAGCCGAAGACACACACATCAAGATCTATGCAGTAGTCGGAGTGTATAGAGGGGAATAAGGAAAAAATGAATTACAACGACTTAAATGATCAGCAGGTACAAGAATTAATTAACAAACTGAAGTACCCAAAAAACGAACTTTCTTTTAATGAAATCCATACTACAATCTCGTCTTTATTTGGTAAAATAGATATAGACGAAGCTATTATTGATGATGATGACATTCAATATATACTTCACATATACAGAGGAAGGATGAATCCTGAGCGCTACAGCATTCATATTAGATTTAAAAATTCCCATAATCATTTAGTTAGGGTAGACATTAATCCATCTAATAGACATGTGAATCCTGATGACTCAATTGTAGAGGGGAATCACATTCATATATACTCCAATCACTACGATAAAAAGGATAGAGTTGCTATCCCGCTTGAAGATTCTGACTTCCCTAATTTAACTCATATTGTGGACGTATTTTCTGAATTCATCAAATATACACATATCAAGACGGAGGCTGATGATGAATAACTCAAATACACTAAAAAATATATATTTTGATTGGTTATTAAAAGAGTATAAGTTCAATGATCTAGAGAAAAATATAGTAGAAATTAGAACACCGTTTTTAGATAATGATTTTGATCATATCATCCTATATGCTGAGTTTTTATCAGATGGTAGGGTCACACTCACAGATGACGGATGGACCATTAACAATTTAAAAAGTCACGGCGTTAGTTTCTCAAATCGTTCAACATACAAAAATAACTTACTAAATACAATCGTAAACAATTTAGGTACGAGAGCTGAAAATGGAGAGTTGTTTATCACAACCAGCCTCGAAAAATTCCCACTTGCAAAGCAACGGTTGCTCCAAACTATTATGCAGGTGAATGATATGATAGTCTTACGAGATACAACAATTAAAAATGTTTTCCATGACGAAATAGAAAACACCTTAGTACAGAGAGAGGTTCTTTTTACAAGAAGGCCGTCTTATTCAGGTAAAGAGGGGATAACTGTGCAATTTGACTTCGCAATTCCCACAATCAAAAAAGAAAGACTTGTAAGGACTATTTCAAACGGAAATGATCTCAACAGGGCTAAATTACTCGCAATGGATACACGTATTTTACAGAACCATAAAGATAACGTTGAATATATTGCTGTAGTCGACGATATACACCATAGATTTGATAAAGTGGCAGAAACCCAAGCGGTATTTAACGAAAATAGCAAAGATAAAATAATATTGTTATCTCATAAAGATATCTTAGAAAATTCTCTTTTATTATCAAATGTGATATAAAAAATCCCCGCACTCGGCAATAGTCCCCCATATCCAAGAAGTCTATTGTGCAAAATTGATATTTTTTGAAAATTATATTACAATACAGCTATCAGGAGTTTAGCTCCATAAAGTTTAGGTTTGGATTTTAGATTCATATCGTGATGGTAGCCGTATTTGATACGGCTACTTTTCTTTTCATATTCTAGTAAACATAAGTCGTTAAAATAAGTTGACGTTTGACAGAAATTAAAAAAAGAAATACACTAAGAATGTAAAAAAGCCTTGTTCGTCAAGGATAAAATCGTCTGGTGTACTTCTAAGAGGTACACCTTATTTTATTATCTGACGAGCTGCCAACTGTTTCCATTTTGGAAACAACTCAAAAAAATCCCCACACTCGCCATCGCCAAACTTTGAGTGTGAGGATTTAACTTTCCATCTAGCAAGCAATGGAAAGGATGATAAAAAAATACAACTATAGTTTATCATAAGTTCTACACCTTTTCAACTATGCGGGCAAGCAATCGAAAAGAAAGGACTTTTTATGATAAAAAAATACATTACAAAAAAAGGAGAGACTAGATATCTCTTTCAAACATATCTGGGCATAGACCCTGCTACTGGAAAAGAAAAACGCACAACACGACGTGGTTTTAAAACCATAAAGGAGGCAAAGGCTGCCGAACGTGACCTTCTCTTAGACGTTGAAGAAAATGGTTTTTCAAACAATGAAGATTTCCAGAACCCTACATTCGCTGAAGTCGCTGAATTATGGCTTGATAGCTATAAGAGTACTGTAAAACCAACAACCTATCAGAACGTTAAGAAAAAACTTGATGTTATGATTGACTTGTATTTTACAGATATGAAAATTCAGCAGATCAGTGTAGCTTATTGTCAAAAGGTTACTATCCAGCTAAGTAATCGCTATATCCTCTATGCTAATTACTACTCTGTAATCAGCCGTATTTTCAAATATGCCACTTCTATTGACATCATTAAGTCAAATCCCTTAGACAAGATTATCAAGCCTAAAAACAGGCCCTTAAAGGCCAAAGAGAACTACTATACAAAACAGGAACTAACGGAGTTTCTTAAAGTTTACAAAGTAAATTGTAAGCCAGTAGACTACACCTTTTTTCACTTGCTCGCTTTTTCTGGATTGAGAACTGGAGAAGCAATTGGCCTCATGTGGTCAGATGTTGACTTTGAAAATAAGTTGTTAAGCATTTCTCGCACGGCTGTCGTGATTGGTAAAAAACAAACTGTTCAGGATCCTAAAACCAAAAGGAGTAAGAGGGTTATCACCTTAGATGATGAAACTCTGAATGTTTTGAAACTCTGGAAACGACAGCAAATAAAAGAATATTTCCAGGCTGGTGTGCCTTACAAACGTGAATCGAATTATATATTTACGAATAGTTTCGGAGGATGGATTTCTCCTTCAGCTGTTAAAGAGAGACTTAGAAGATTCTTTTGTGAACATAAAGATGTCAAAAAAATCACTCCTCACGGTTTCAGGCACACACACGCTTCTCTCCTCTTTGAAGCTGGTATTACAGCCAAAATTATTTCGGACAGATTAGGTCACAACAATGTTCAAACAACCCTTGATATGTATACCCACATCAATGATAATCAACGTTTTGAAGTCGTTGATCAGCTCATGGATTTCATTCGCTCCAGCTAAAAGTAGAGTCGTATTCAATCTCGTATTCACTTTTGGTTGACATGCTAGAAACCCACTGATTTCAAGGGACTAGGAAGCTGTGAGCAGTTTATACCATAATCCGCTTTCAACGATAAAGAAAAGGTAAGAAAAATGAAACATTTAGAAATTGAATTGAAAACACTATTGAAAAAAGATGAGTATGATCGTCTAAAAGACCAGTTCACAGGTGTCACTCCTGTTCTTCAAAAAAATTACTACATCGACACACCTGATTTTGAGCTGCGAGAAAAGAAAGTTGCTATGCGCATTCGAACTTTTGAAGACTGGGCAGAATTGACACTCAAAGTCCCGCAGAGTGTTGGAAACATGGAATACAATCAAAAATTGCAACTAAAAGATGCTGAAAACTATCTGAGCAAGAAAGAATTTCCTCAAGGGATAGTATTGGATGAATTGGCGAAACATGGTATCCAAACTAGTGAATGGCAGGTTCTTGGTTGTCTAACAACGCTTCGCTATGAAATGCAAACAGCTATCGGTCTCATGGCACTGGATGAAAGTCAATACTTTGATATGACGGATTACGAATTGGAGCTTGAAGTGGAAAATCACGAGCAAGGCAAACAGGATTTCCAACAATTTTTAGAGAAAAATCAGATTTCCTATCAAAAAGCTCCTTCAAAATTGGTTCGATTTGTCAAAAGTATGAAAAATAGCTGAAATAATCTCCATTTTTTGGTAAAATAGAAAAGATAAAAATACACGAATCCCAGTTCATATATGTAAGGCAAATATCACTAGGATTTATAAAGTTTACAGAGGACGGTCTATAATGTCAGATAGAAAAAACATGAAACTTTTCGCACTCAACTCTAACCAAGAGATTGCACAGAAAATTGCTGAAGCTGTTGGTGTCCCACTTGGAAAACTATCATCACGTCAATTTTCAGACGGAGAAATCCAAGTGAATATTGAAGAAAGTGTCCGTGGTTATGATGTTTACATCATCCAATCAACAAGTTTCCCTGTCAACAACCACCTAATGGAATTGTTAATCATGGTCGACGCTTGTGTGCGTGCAAGTGCCCACAGTATCAACGTTGTCCTTCCATATTTTGGCTATGCACGTCAAGACCGCATTGCTTGTCCTCGTGAGCCACTTACAGCAAAACTAGTTGCCAATATGCTGGTTAAGGCTGGGGTTGATCGTATCCTGACTCTTGATTTGCATGCCGTTCAGGTTCAAGGTTTCTTTGATATTCCAGTGGATAATCTTTTCACTGTCCCCCTATTTGCAAAACATTACTGCGATAAGGGACTACTCGGTTCAGATGTTGTTGTCGTTAGCCCTAAAAATTCAGGTGTCAAACGTGCGCGTAGCTTGGCTGAATATCTTGACGCTCCTATCGCCATTATCGACTATCCTCAAGACGATGCAACTCGTAACGAAGGTTACATTATTGGTGATGTTGAAGGTAAGAAAGCCATCTTAATTGACGATATTCTGAATACAGGACGTACCTTCTCTGAAGCTTCTAAAATCGTTGAACGTGAAGGAGCTACAGAAATTTATGCTGTTTCTAGCCACGGCCTCTTCGTCGAAGGAGCTGCTGAACTTCTTGACAATACTAATATTAAAGAAATTCTTGTGACTGATTCAGTAGCAACAAAAGAAAAAACTCCTAAAAACGTATGCTACATCACTGCTAGTGAGTTAATTGGTGATGCTATCGTCCGTATCCACGAAAGAAAACCAGTCAGCCCACTCTTTGCCTACAACAAAAAGAAATAAGGTGATTCTTTGATTTATTTGGACAATGCTGCAACGACTCCTATGTCAGCAGTTGCTATTTCAGCTATGACCGAGGTTATGCAAGAAACCTATGGAAATCCTTCTAGTATTCATGCTCATGGTCGTCAAGCTGGCAAACTATTGCGAGAAGCCCGTCAGGAGCTAGCTCAGTTACTGGGGACAAAACCTCAACATATCTTTTTCACTTCTGGTGGAACCGAAGGCAACAATACTGCTATCATTGGTTACTGCCTTCGTCACCAAGAACAAGGAAAACATATTATCACAACTGCTATTGAGCACCATGCTGTCCTTGAAACAATTGATTACTTGGTTCAACACTTTGGGTTTGAAGCAACCATTATCCAGCCAGAAAATCAAGAAATCACCGCCCAGCAAATTCAAGAGGCCTTACGTGACGATACGATTTTGGTTTCTACCATGTTTGCCAATAATGAGACTGGAAACCTACTGCCCATTGCTGAAATTGGCCAAATACTCAAGCAACACCCAGCCGCCTATCATGTCGATGCAGTTCAGGCTATTGGTAAAATCCCTATACACCCAGAAGAATTGGGCATTGATTTTCTCACTGCTTCTGCCCACAAGTTCCATGGTCCTAAGGGAATCGGTTTTCTCTACGCATCTAGCATGGATTTTGATTCCTATCTTCATGGCGGAGACCAAGAACAGAAAAAACGAGCCGGAACTGAAAATCTAGCTGCCATCGTGGGTATGGTTGCAGCCCTAAAAGAAGACCTAGAAAAACAGGAAGAACATTTCCAGCATGTACAAAATCTAGAAACTGCCTTTCTTGCAGAGCTAGAAGGAATTCAGTATTACGTGAATAGAGGACAACATCATCTCCCTTATGTTCTCAATATTGGATTTCCTGATCAGAAAAATGACCTTTTACTCCTTCGGCTAGATTTGGCTGGAATTTCTATCTCTACTGGCTCAGCCTGTACGGCAGGCATTGTCCAATCCAGCCATGTTCTTGAAGCCATGTACAGGGCAAATTCAGAACGCTTGAAGGAATCCGTTCGTATCAGTTTGTCGCCACAAAATACTGTTGAAGACCTACAAACCCTCGCAAAAACCTTAAAAGAAATTATCGGAGGTTAGCCATATGGCATTTGAAAAAACCATTCAGTTAAAAAATTGTCGTTACGACTACACTCTTAGCCCTTCTGTTAAAAAATTCACCCTCAAAGATAACACCTTTTTTGAGACTAAGGTTGGTAACTATGAATTGACTCGCCTTTTGGAAAAAGTGCCAAACAGCGGTGAAGGCTTCCAACTCAAAATCATCATTAACAAGGAACTTACAGGGGCTAAAATCAATATCACTGACAAGTTTGGTCTTCGTCTAGTTGATATTTTCAAATCAGAAGACCACCACATTCATCAGGAAAAATTCTACTTCCTCATGGATAGCTTGGTAGAACGTGGTGTCTTTACAAAATCAGAAAGATAGGTCCCATATGTTTGAATTGACCTATAAGGACAGCTATCATGTAGAGCGTACACTCAAGTATGAGGATTATGAAGCTCTCATGCTGGCTTTGTCAGGATGTGTGACCCTGCCAGATACACTTTATGTAACTTCTCTGATTTTTAATAGCCAGAAAATTTATCAGGGTCTGGTCGGAGACCTCTACCGTTTTCTATCACATACAGACTTTTTACATCAAAACTAAGATTTTTCTTAGTTTTTTCTTGTTTTTGTTGATTTTTTCACAATGTTTCTATAAAATAGAAGAATAGAAAGGTTGTGATTTTGTGAAAGATAAACAGTTTGCTATTCCAAAAGCTACAGCGAAAAGACTCTCTCTCTACTATCGAATTTTTAAGAGATTTCATGCAGAAAAGATTGAACGTGCCAACTCTAAGCAAATTGCAGAGGCTATCGGTATTGATTCAGCGACCGTACGTCGTGATTTTTCCTATTTTGGTGAACTAGGTCGTCGTGGTTTTGGCTATGATGTCAAAAAACTCATGACGTTTTTTGCCGATTTACTCAATGATAACTCTATCACCAATGTCATGCTGGTTGGTATTGGAAATATGGGCCATGCCCTTCTCCACTATCGCTTCCACGAACGTAACAAGATGAAGATTATCATGGCCTTTGACCTAGATGACCATCCTGAAGTCGGTACCCAAACTCCTGACGGGATTCCCATTTACGGAATTTCTCAAATCAAGGATAAAATCAAGGATGCCGATGTCAAGACTGCTATCCTGACCGTTCCCAGTGTTAAGTCACAAGAGGTTGCTAATCTCTTGGTAGATGCTGGTGTGAAAGGAATTCTTAGTTTTTCACCAGTCCATCTGCATTTACCAAAAGATGTGGTCGTTCAGTATGTCGATTTGACAAGTGAACTCCAAACCCTCCTCTACTTCATGCGAAAAGAGGATTAGAAAGCGAAAATCATTTTATGAAAAAACCAGTTATTGGGATAACAGGAAACGAAAAAACTCATCCAGATGATGACATCATGATGAGCTACGCAGCAAAAGGCTTTGTGGAAGGCGTTAAAGACGCTGGAGGGATTCCCATCATCCTACCGATTGGTGATCAAGAAATGGCCTGCCACTATATCAGTATGATTGACAAGCTCATCTTGACAGGTGGGCAAAATGTTGATCCAAAATTCTATGGTGAACCAAAAACAATTGATAGCGATGACTACCACCTTCAAAGAGATATCTTCGAACTGGCCCTCATCAAGGAAGCTATTAAACAGAAAAAGCCAATTTTTTCTGTCTGCCGTGGTACCCAACTCTTTAACGTTGCCATGGGTGGAACTTTGTACCAAGATATAGAAGACCATTGGCAGGATTGTTCTGCCGAATACACAACTCAACGCTTGGTGACAGAACCTGATACTGTTCTCCGAGAAATCTATGGAGAAATTTCCCATATCAACTCCTTCCACCATCAGAGCATCAAGGATTTAGCACCAAATTTAAAGATTGCGGCTCATGATCCTAAAGATGGTATTATTGAAGCTGTCATGAGTACGGATGATGTTGCCTTTCTCGGTGTCCAATGGCACCCAGAATTTCTATTTGAAAATCGCCCCAAAGATAAAAACCTCTTTGACTATGTTGTTAATGAACTTTAGATTAAATCTGTCTTTTCACGGTAACTAAAGTAACTAGATTGTGAGACAATCAAATGGTCCAAGAGGACAATCCCCATCAGGTCGCAGGCTTCTTTAACAATTTTAGTGACATGATCATCATTTCGGCTAGGGGCTACCGCTCCCGAAGGGTGATTGTGGACCAAGATGAGTGAAGTCGCCATATGCTTGATAGCATAGTGAAGAATCTCTCGCGGCTCAGCGATACTACGAGTTGCAGAACCGATAAAAATGGTCTGTTGATGAATGATTTGATTTTGAGTATTGAGATAGAGCGCCACCAGGTGCTCTTGTTTTTTGTCCCCTAATTCCTGTTGCATCTTCTTGGCCAATTTTTGGCTGCTGAGAATACTTTCCATCTCAAGGGTCTCGTATTTGTGAATACGATGCCCCAATTCAATCATAGCTTGCAACTCTATAGCCTTAACACGACCGATACCAGACAGACTCTGCAATTCCTGCAGGGTCATTTTTTTCAAATCCGTTAGGCTTGAAAGATTGCTCAAGACTTTCTGGGCAATTTCAAAAACGCTGGCTTGACGTGTTCCTGTCCTAAGTAAAATAGCTAGCAACTCTTGATTACTGAGCGCTTCAACTCCTTCCTTGGCCAGTCTTTCTCTTGGCAATAATGAATCTTCTTGAAATGAAATACTGTACATAAAAATCCTCCTCACTTTATTATTCGTGAGAAGGATGAAAAATTAGATTTTTTTCTCAATTGGAGCCACACTGGCTAAAAGTTTTTTCAAACCTACTTCTGGGAAATTGATTTTCAATTCCTGCGTAGCACCGCTACCTGAAACTTCCAGAACGGTTCCCTCCCCCCACTTCTTGTGGAGGGCAATATCACCAATAGACCAAATTGCCTCACTAGAAGCTGATTTTGCTCCAGCTGTAAATTGACCAAATGGGAGACCGCTTGACTGGATAGATTTTGGGGCAGCACTGCGTTTACGGTCTTGAAGAGCCTGGGCAAGACTCATACCTTGACCGAAGGCAAGGCCACCACTGCTATAAGATGCCTTAAAGCTTGTATTTGCTGGACGAGCCAGACCTTGATACTCAAGTAAGTCCGAGCTGATTTCGTTAATAAAACGAGTGGGACGGTTGTAGTTGGTACGACCAAAAAGCAGGCGCGAGTTGGCATTTGTTAGATAGAGGATTTTCTCTGCACGCGTGATACCTACATAGGCTAGACGGCGCTCTTCTTCTAATTCATCTGGATCTTCAGCCGCACGACTAAGTGGAAAGACATTTTCTTCCATCCCAATCAAAAAGACAACTGGAAACTCGAGACCTTTGGCAGCATGCAGGGTCATCAAGGTCACTTCTGATGTCTCCTGACTACCTGAATCTGTGTCCGCAATCAAGGCCAAGTCATTTAAAAAACGACTCAGTTTATCCAGACCAGTTTCTTCTTCTGGCCCATCAGAGGTGTCATCAAAGTTTTTCGTCACAGAGAGGAACTCCTCGATGTTTTCTACACGAGCCTTGCTTTCTAAGGTCGCTTGGGCGTTAAGAATATCGACGTAACCTGTTTTTTCTAGGACGGCCTCAACCAACTCAGTAATGCTTAACTGGTCCAGTTGCTCCCGCAAATCCAGAATCATATTGGCAAAATCCCAGATAGATTGGGCTGCTTTCCCCTTGATACCAGACAACATGATATTAGCAGAAGAATCCAGCATAGACATGTTTTGCACATTCGCAAAGTCACGAATTTTCTCAACCGTTCCTGGCCCAATTCCTCGTTTCGGTTCGTTGATAATGCGCTCAAAACTGATATTGTCACTCAAATTGGCAATGAGGTTAAGGTAAGCGATAATATCGCGGATTTCCTTACGGCTGTAGAACTTGGTTCCACCAACCATGGTATAAGGAATATTGGACTTAAGCAGGGCTTCCTCAATAGTACGGGACTGCGCATTAGTCCGATAGAGAACTGCAAAATCCTTGTGAAGGAAGTTTTGACTCCGACCAAGTTCATCGATGGTTTTGGCTACAAATACAGCCTCATCTAGCTCATCATTGGCACGATAGTAAACGATTTGTTCCCCATCAGCATTTTGGGTCCAGAGATTCTTAGGACGGCGGTTTTTGTTGTTTTTAATGACCTCGTTGGCCGCTTGGAGAATTGTTTTAGTGGAACGGTAATTCTCTTCCAACAAAACAACCTTGGCTTGGGGATAATCTTTCTCAAAATCCAAAATATTCTGCATATCCGCACCACGCCAACCGTAGATAGACTGGTCCGCATCCCCAACCACACAAATATTTTTAAAGCGTGAAGCCAAGAGTTTGACCAGTTGGTACTGGGCATGGTTAGTATCTTGGTACTCATCAACGTGGATGTACTGAAACTTCTGCTGGTAGTAGGTCAAGACATCAGGATTTTGATCAAAGAGACGCAGGGTCAGCATAATCAAATCATCAAAGTCAACCGACTCCGACTGACGCAGTTCTTTCTGATAAGCTGTATAACACTGGGACACGATTTGCGTATACATATCGCCAGCTTGGGCAGCATAAGCTACATCATCAATCAGATCATTCTTAGCATTGGAAATGGTTCCCAAAATAGTTCGTTCATTCCATTTTTTAGGATCCAAGTTCAACTGCTTGAGAATGCGTTTCATGAGAGTTCGCTGCTCCCCTGGATCTACAATAGTAAAATTGCGATTGTAACCAATATGGTCCGCATCGCGACGCAGAATACGCACACACATGGAGTGAAAGGTCGCAATCAGACAGTCCTGAGTAGCTGGATTAAGGCTATAAGCACGCTCTTTCATCTCACGCGCAGCCTTGTTGGTAAAGGTAATGGCCAAGATATTCCAAGGATTGACCAGCTTTTCATCAATCAAATAAGCGATACGGTGGGTCAAAACACGAGTCTTTCCAGAACCAGCCCCTGCCATGATTAGCAAGGGACCTTCTGTCGTTTGCACCGCCTCAGCCTGACGGTCATTCATTCCATTTAATAATGCGTTCATCTTCTCTTCCTTACTCTTGAAGTCAATATTTCTATTATATCAGAAATCAGGGAAAATAGAAACTTTACGGGGAGTAGCAAAATATAGCGGATTGAAACTAGAATACTACACTGTAGGTTTCTAAAACACTCGACTTTTTCACTTAATTTTTTCATGAACTAGCTCAATACATCAATATAAAAAAGGTAAATTTAAGATTGGCAATACGAACGTTAAACAGAATTCCATTTCTCTTTTTAAAACCAAAACAACGATATCGTAAAACCTCTACAGGAACAATAGATTGCGACACTAAAATATTCTCCCCTAGTTTTGCTTTACTAATAGTATATAGGAGGAGAGCCCTGAATCCTAGACCCTCTGTTATGATGTGGTTACAAACAGAGTTGGAAAAAATCTTAAAGTCAGAAAAACGCATGATATCAGCCCCTAACACTTGATACAATGCGTTTTATTATGAAAAGATCTACTGGATTTTTTATCAAAATAAACTTCCAGTAGTCTTTTCAATTTTTATTAATAAGTTCCTTCTTCACCTTGGCTAGTCAAGATAACAGGTCCATCTTTCGTAATGACAAATTGGTGTTCATACTGACATGACAATCCACCGTCAATGGTCTTATGCGCCCAACCGGTTTTCATATCTGTATCGATTTCCCAGTCACCTGTATTAATCATTGGTTCAATAGTCAAGACCATTCCTTCACGGAGACGAAGTCCACGACCAGCAATACCATAGTTAGGAACCATTGGTTCTTCGTGCATGGTTGGGCCAACACCATGACCAACCAAATCACGCACTACACCGTAACCACGACTTTCAGCGTATTCTTGAATGGCTGCACCAATATCACCAATACGGTTCCCAATAACAGCTTGCTCAATCCCCTTATACATTGCTTCTTTAGTTACATCCATCAAGTTTTTGACTTCTTCGGACGGTGTACCTACAGCATAAGCCCAACAAGAGTCTGCTAAACCACCAGAATAGCTCTGAGTGTATTTCTTCATTTGCTCAACATTGTTGAAGTTTAATTTTGAGACATTCAAATCAGACTTAGCAATTGGACCTCCCAAAACCATGTCAACCTTGAGCAAATCACCATCTTTCAAGATATAGTGACGAGGGAAAGCATGAGCTACTTCATCATTAAGAGAGCAACAGGTAGCATAAGGATAGTCCATCATGGCACCGTCAACTCCAATCTGAAGCGGAAGGAAATTTTCTTCCTTACAACGACGGCGAACGTATTCTTCAACTTCCCACATATCTACGCCAGGCTTAATCAAATCACGCAAGCCAATATGGATACTTGCTAAAAAATCACCGGCCTTATCCATAGCTTCGATTTCACGAGCTGATTTTAATGTTATCATTTTTTCTCCTAGTTTCTAATTAATTTTAACGGTTACATTTGCTTTTGAAACAATCTGATGACCATGATAAATATCGTAATCAATAATAGCTGACCGTCTAGTATGGTGGATAATGCGTGCTTGAATGCGCAGTGTATCATCTATCTGAACAGCCTGCAAAAAGTAGATGAGCATCTGCTCGATAATGAGATTGCGACCACTATTCACAACTAAATCTTGGGTCATGTGAGTCAGTATCTCCGCTAATACACCATTAGCCAAAACACCGTTTTTCTCAAGCATAAAGGGTTCCACTGTAATGACGACTTCATCATGGTGATAAGCGAGTTTTTGACCAATCTGCTCAGAAAAAGTTGGTAGAGCAGAAACTTGGGAACGACTCATCTTCTCCATGACATCTCGTCGTGTCACAACTCCAAGCAAGGTTTGATTATTCCGAACAACCGGTACCATTTCAAAGTCTTCAGCAATCATCCGTTGACTCACATTGGCAATATTTGTCGATAATCCAACTAAAAATAAACTACGAGACATGACCTTGTCAATTGTGGTACTTGGTGACTTATCACCAGCATCTCTCATGGTTACAATGCCAACAACAACCTGATGTTGATTGATAACAGGAAAACGACTGCTACGATTCTTGCGTACCAAGTACAAATAATCTTTAACGGTGTCTGTCTCTCTCAGAAAACCATACTCATGACTTGGACGATAAAGCTTCTCAACTGTCAAAATATCAGTCTTGATTTGGACATTTGACAAGGCTTTATTGATCATAGTCGCAACAGTGAAAGTGTCATGCTTGCTTCTTAGAACAGGAATCCCTTTTTGATTTGCCAGTTTAAGCACATCATCATGAACATGAAAACCACCTGTAACCAAAACGGCATTTTCATTTTCCAGCGCTAGTAATTGGATACGGGTCCGGTCTCCGACAATCAAGAGTCCCCCATCATGAAGGTAGGATAGGATGTTTTGTTCAGTCATGGCACCGATAGAGAACTTACTAAATTCTCTCTCTAAACCTTCTTTCCCAGCCAGAACCTCAGAAGAAGTCACCTCTGCAATTTCAGCAAACGCTAATCTCTCTATAGCAACTTTCTGGGATTTAACACGAATTGTTCCACTTCTAGGACGGGTCTCCACAATTCCACGGTTTTCAGCTTCTTTAATAGCCCGATAGGCTGTTCCATCACTAACTCCTAGATGATTGGAAATACTACGAACACTGACTCTTTTACCTACTGGTAATTCCTCCAAATAGCTTAGAATTTCCTGATGCTTACTCATTGAACTCTCCTTTTACATACCGAAATTCAAGATAATCCCGCATTTTTCTTGTGTAACGATCACTTCCTTTAAACTGACGAATCAATCGAAATCCAGACTTAAGGGCAACCCGTTGACTTGCTTCATTTTCGAGATGGGTAATAATAGATAATTGTTTTAAATCAAATTCTTCAAAAGAAAGCTGACAAATTTTTCTAACAACCTCTGTCATAAATCCTTGCGACCAAGCATCTTTTCTCAAAAAATAGCCAAGCTCAGCTTCTTTTTTGATTTCATCTAACTTCTCAAATTTAATAGAACCAATCATTTGTTGATTTTTCTGGTCACAAATTGCCCACACTCCCAAAGGGGACTTCATAAAGTAATTGGCAAGTGCATACTGACTTTCTTCCAGACTTGCCTGCGTTGGGAAAATAAATTGAAGATTTTCTGGATTTGAAGCTACCTCGTGGAAGTCCTGATTATCACTAAAAAAGAAAGGACGCAAATACAAGCGATCCGTTTCAAAAAAAGAAAACATTGCTAATTTGGTCCAAATATTCATAAACACCTCTACGGTTTAATACTCAACAAGTCTAATATCCGCTCCTAGATTACGTAATTTTTCGATAATATCAGAATAACCACGTAAGATAAACTCGACATTGATAATTTCAGTTTGTCCCTCGGCCATCAAACCAGCAATAACTAAAGCTGCACCTGCTCTCAGGTCAGTTGCTTTAACACTGGCTCCACGTAAACTACGTCCACCCGTGTACAAAATATGACCATTTGTTGTCGAAATGTTCGCATCCATCTTTACTAGTTCAAAAACATGATTTACACGTTTTTCGTAAATCGTATCGACAATTGTACCACGACCATTCGCTCTTAGTAAAAGTGGGGTAATCGGTTGTTGCAAATCAGTTGCAAAGCTTGGGTAAGGAGCCGTCTTAATATTGATTGCTTTCAAATTAGACTGTTCCTCGACAAAAATGCTGTCTTCAGATACAGTCATTCTCACTCCCATTTCTTCCAACTTAGCAATAAATCCTTCTAGGTGTTCGTAAAGAACATTATTGATACGAATTCCTTTACCAACTGCAGCAGCTAAGGAAATATATGTTCCAGCTTCAATGCGGTCTGGAATCACCTGATGACGGGTCCCATGTAATCTTTCGACACCATCAATAATGATGATATTGGTTCCTGCCCCACGGATATGGGCACCCATATTATTCAAGAGGGTAGCTACATCAATAATTTCAGGTTCACGGGCTGCATTTTCAATAATAGTACGACCATTTGCTTTAACCGCAGCAATCATCGTATTAATCGTTGCTCCTACACTAACCGTATCCATGTAAATACTTGCACCATGAAGTCCTGTATCTTTAGCAGATAACTTCATGTTATCTCCCTCGTAGCTAACAGTGGCACCCATAGCTTCAAAAGCCTTAAGGTGTAGGTCAATCGGACGAGGACCAAGGTCACATCCTCCAGGCAAGCCAACTGTGGCTTCACCAAAGCGACCTAAAAGACTTCCATAAAAATAATAAGATGCACGAAGACTATTGATTTTCCCATAAGGCATTGGAATATTTTGAACACCTCTTGGATCAATCTCCAAGACATCGTCATAACGCTTAACAGTAGCTCCCATCAATTCCATAATTTCGACAAGACTGGCTACATCCGAAATATCTGGAACGCAATCCAAAGTCACCACATCATCAGCCAAGATAATAGCCGGAATTAAGGCCACAACACTATTTTTAGCACCACTAATAGTGATTTCACCTTGTAGTGGTAATCCACCATTGATAACAATTTTTCTCATTCTAGGTTTTCAATACTCTCTCAAGATTTCTAATAAGGTCTTTAAAATAAATTATATCATAAATGCAACCTTTTTTCCATCCTTTTCAATTTTATTGGATAAATCAGAGTTGATGAGTTAGTCACTGATACTCAATGAAAACCAAAGAGCAGATTAGGAAGCTAGCCGCAGG
>NZ_VMMK01000031.1:70433-81863 GCF_013277255.1 Streptococcus sp. 2154 | reverse complement strand
CGAAGTCAGTAACACATATATACGGCAAGGCGACGCTGACGTGGTTTGAAGAGATTTTGAGTATAATCTTTCTCGAAGCGCTATTACCCCTTTTTTGTCCCCTGAAATCGAGTAGGAGCTAAGACTAGCTCCCTTATCTAAGTATCGGAATACGGCTGTTCAACTAAACTTTAGAAAGAACTTCTCCCCCTTCTCTCAGTTCACAGAAGCGTTTTATACATACCGTCCTATATTTCATGAACAAGACGTTTTCAGGCTAGCATCCTATCAGACAATCTATTTTAAAGATAACCGTGACTCAGGATCACTTCTATCTGTCGTTTTCTCTTTATAGTGATAGACCTCACGGGATAAGTCATACATCTTTCCTCGTGTATACAAGATATGAGGACGTTAAAAGGTTACAGTGAAAATAGAAAATCTTAGTCCGAATTCAATTACTCTCGTGCTTTATGTATATAGGTTACGACTACCTTTTTAGAATTTAGAGTTTTGAGCCCCCTTATCTACTATATACGCCTTACTATCACGTTCCTGTTCGTAGAGCCACGATTTCGCTATCCCTTCCCCTGACGATTCTTATTTCCAGCGTCAGACTTAAAACGGTCTATCCCCAGATCGTTTTAATCCGCTACCTCACGATAGTCAGACTTGGGAATCGCTATTTGACTCGCCGAGAACTTTGACATCAGATATACTATAACAAAGTGAAATAAGAATTAAACAATTTAATTTTGAAATCCAAATCAATTGATAACAATATTTTAGAAGATATGCTGTGCTATTCCAGATTCAGTTTGCTATACATCCAGTCGTACCACAAAATCCCGTGTCTGATGAGGCACGGGATTTTTTAGCTTCTTTACTGAGATGGATTGTCTTTTTTAGTTCGTGCCAACCTCAAGGCACGATTTGGATTGAGACGATTAAATAGTTCTTCCAATTTCTTTTCATTCCAAACGTCTGCGGCGGAAACAAAATTACCATCCGCATCTCGGAAAGATATCGGTTTATCTCCCATATCAGTCTCCTAGTCTACAAATTCAAACTCAAATTTACCAATGCGGACCAAATCCCCATCCTTAGCACCACGCGCACGAAGAGATTCATCAACTCCCATACCACGAAGCTGACGGGCAAATTTCATGACCGATTCGTCACGATCAAAGTTGGTCATATTAAAGAGTTTCATGAGTTTTTCACCAGAAAGCACCCATGTCGCATCGTCATCACGACTAATTTCAAAGGCTTTTTCTTCCTCATCAAATCCATAGTAAGCTTCTTCTTCCATATCGGACTCGTCATAGAGCAAGAATTCTGGTGTCTTGTCTAACAATTCAGCTGTAGCATCCAAAAGCGTAGCCAAACCTTGCTTGGTCAATCCAGAAATTGGGAAAATAGCTGGTAACTCTTCAAATTCATCGTAGTTTTCAGCCAATTTTTTCTTAAATTCTTTAAGATTTTCTTGACTCTCAGGCATGTCCATTTTGTTGGCTACGATAATCTGTGGACGCTCCATGAGACGAAGATTATACGACTCCAGCTCTTTATTGATCGCTAGGTAGTCCTCATAAGGATCACGACCTTCGCTAGCTGACATATCAATGATGTGAAGGATAACACGTGTACGCTCAATGTGACGGAGGAACTGAGTTCCCAAACCAACACCTTGACTAGCGCCTTCAATCAAACCTGGTAAATCAGCTACTGCAAAGGATTCACCTGATTGGGTGCGAACCATACCTAGATTTGGCACAATGGTCGTAAAGTGGTAGGCGCCGATTTTTGGTTTAGCAGATGTAATAACACTTAAAAGTGTTGATTTCCCTACAGATGGGAAACCTACTAAACCGACATCTGCCAAGATTTTTAGTTCCAATTGTAACTCACGTTCCTGACCTGGTTCTCCATTTTCAGAGATTTCCGGTGCAGGATTTTTTGGTGTCGCGAAACGAATATTTCCACGTCCACCACGACCACCGTGGGCAACGATAAATTCTTGCCCATGTTCAATCAAATCTGTTAAAACCTTGCCAGTCTCCGCATCACGAACAGTCGTACCTTGTGGTACTCGAACTCTAAGGTCCTCAGCACCACGACCATGCATCCCTTTGGTCATCCCTTTTTCACCAGAATCAGCCTTGAAATGACGATTGTAGCGGAAATCCATCAAGGTACGTAGTCCTTCGTCTACAACGAAGACCACATTGCCTCCACGACCACCATCACCACCCCAAGGACCACCATTAGGGACATATTTTTCACGGCGAAAGGCAACCATGCCATCACCACCATTACCAGCCTTGACCTTGATCTTAGCTGTATCTAAAAACATACTCATTTTTTCTTCTCACTTTAAAAAAGGGCTGGGAAATCCCAGTCACTAAATTTTCTTGAATCTATTTTATAGATTACTGAGGGCACCAATTGCAGTTGCAAAAATTCCCAATAAACTTGCTACTAGCATGATAATCACGATAAACAAGGTTATTTTCTCAAACATAGTTTTTTTACGATTTCCATTATCTCCAAATGCCATTTTTCTCTCCTTCGTTGCATTCTATTTTCTATTATCTTAGCATGAATTTAGCTAGTTTTCAATAGTCAGTTGCTACAGGTGCGATAATCCATAAAATGATATAAGCTATAACTCCTGCTCCATAACCAAAAGCAAGAACACCCCATATTACGCGAACAATAGTAGGATCCATATCAAAATAATGGGCTACCCCAGCACAAACACCAGCAATCTTTTTATCACGACCGCTTCTCATTAATTGTTTTTTCATACTGTTCCTCTTTCTATTCTTCATGGTCTTTCCAATAATCTCTCATACTGATCAACTGTGTTTTTGAAGCCTTCAACATGCGTCTAGAACCTTTTACAGGTACAGCAACCACCTGTTGCGGAAGATACAAAACTGTCTTAAAGATACGCTGACTGACCGTATCATCTTTAGCCAAATCTTTCTGGAAGTTATTTGAAATAATAGCATCCAGATAAAACTCATGCACTCGTTTCCCAAAGTTCTCAGCTGAAATCTCATACAATTTCTCTGATAAGGTATGCTCGTTCATGTCTGGTGTTGCAATCAGGGCTTCCAAAATAGCACCAGCCAAATCATGTTCTCCATAGTACAAGGTTCCAAACATTTTATCACTGATGAGGTTGTTCAAATAAGGATTTCCGTGAGCAATGACAGGTGTTCCACTGGCTAAGCTTTCCAAGTAGGTCAAACCTTGCGTTTCGCTTGTCGATGCCGAAATGAAGAAATCCGCCGCTTTATAGTAAAGAGCCGTCTCACTAGGAGCAATCATCCCTGTAAAGATGACTGAGTCTTGAATCTCTAGGTTCTGGGCTTGCTCTTTGAGGTCATTCAGATAAGGGCCATCCCCAGCTACTACCAGTTTAACCTTGTCTTCCTCTTTCAGAACATCAGCAAAGGCTGCTAAAACTGCTTGAATATTTTTTTCATAGGAAATTCTCGAAAGACTCAGCAACATCTTTTCATCATCTTGAATCCCTAGTTTACTACGCAGTTCTTTCAAATTTTCTTGCTTGATTTCTGGACGTTCAAACTTGGCTAATTCAATCCCAGTTGGAATGACCCGTTTTTCAACCTTGACCTTATAGTCAGATAGTAAATCACGAACAATCTCACTCGGGCAAATAACCCCATCCACGTCATGAAGGAAACCTCTGACCAGATACTTGACCATACTCGGACGAATCAGCATTCCCTTAGCAATATAATGCACATAGTCTTCGTACTGGGTATGATAGGTATGGATAACTGGAATCTTCAATTCACGCGCAATCCAAATCCCCAACAAGCCAAGAGAAAATTCTGTCTGGGTATGGATAATATCTAACTGGTACTGTTTGGCAATTTCCAGTGCCTTGCTAAAACCTCGATAGGCAAAGCGGCGGTCCTTAAAAGCAAAGAAGGGAACACTTGGGATGCGGATAATTTGCCAATCTTCGTAGCGATTGACATCCTTATCTGTCGTCGTAAAGATAAAAACAGCATGTCCCTGCTTTTCAAGTTCTGTTTTCAAGGTTCGAATACTGGTCGCAACACCAGAAACCTGAGGAAAATAGGTATCTGTAAATAAACCAATTCGCATAGATTACCTCACTTTTTACTTTCTCCCTAAAGCGGCTTGTTTCTCATAAAAGTTCAACCAGATTTGTAACAGATGCTCTTCAGAATACTCTCTGGAAATATTCTTAGCCTTTTCTTTGAGATCTTTTAAGGCAGCAGGATTTGCTTGATATTCCAAAATAGCCTCTTTCATCTCTTCTCTGTCTGCTGTCGCCCGATAATTCCCCTCCAAAATCACCTTATAAAGATCCAAATCACGCAACATAATCGGAGCTTCACAACTGGCAGCCTCTAAAATCGTCATCGGAAAGAGCTCATTGTAACTAGGAAGCAAGAAAAGATCCGCTAGGGCATACAACTCGCGCATCCGCTCTGGCGATACAATACCTGGAAAAATCAAATTTTTAGGGGGATTCTCCATAATTTTCTTATAGCGTTCATAACCATCTGTCATGCCACCAAAAGAGAAACCACCAGCCCAGATAAAGGTAATCTGCGGCAATTCCTCAGCCAGACGGATAAAATCGTCAATCCCTTTGCGCTTCTGAACTTGACCAGCACCTACTACGATAAACTGATTGTCACTAAGACCTAGCTCTGTACGCAGTTTCGCTACCTCTTCCTGTGGAAGAGGATGCCATTTTTCCTTGTTGACAAAGTTAGGAATATAGCTCACTTTTTCACGTGAAATACCAGCTGCTACCAAATCCTCAATAAACATAGGATTGACCACCACCAAGTGCTCCATCCGATTGTAAAAAGAAAATACATAGCGTTTCACAATTCCCTTTAAGAAAAATGGAATTTTCAAACTCCCCTCAAGTGTGTCAGGCAAGAAATGCACATAGCCAATTTTCCTTCCTGAGCGTTTCTTTTGGAATGTTGATAAATAATAGGGGAAATCAATGGTATGAAAGTGAGTCACATCTGCCTCTATTGGAAGATTTTCTGTAACAATCAATTGGTCCTTGGCATCACGGTGAAGAAGACGAACTAATTCACGGTAGGCACCTGAAACTCCTTGACCTGCTACTTTCTCACTTGAACTCAACATATTGATGCGTAATTTCTTTTTTTCCATAACTACTATTATATCATTTTCTTGGAATAAAATCAGCAAAAGAAAGGAGAGACTAGAGGAAAAGATGGGAAATTTCCTCACTTTTCCAATGGTCTCTCACATGCTTTTATCTGTTTACTTAATGCCTAGGGCAATGCGGGCATAGCGACTCATTTTTTCAACAGTCCAGGCTGGATACCAAACTAATTTGACCTCAGTATCCGTTACTTCGGGCACCTCTGTCATAGCATCATAAATCTGGTCAGTCAAAAGGTCTGCCAAGGGACAACCCATAGTTGTCAACGTCATATCAATCTCTGTTTGCCCTGTGTCGCCATCAAAACGAATCTCATAAATCAAACCAAGATTGACAATATCGATTCCCAACTCAGGGTCAATAACTTCTTCCAAGGCTGATAAAATTCGTGTTTTGATATTTTCAATTTGCTCTTCTGTATAAGCCATATTCATCCTCACTCTTAGTCTTCAATAAAATCACGAAGCGGTTTGCTACGACTTGGTTGGCGTAGTTTTCTCAAAGCCTTGGCTTCAATCTGACGGATACGCTCACGGGTTACGTTAAATACTTTACCCACATCTTCAAGGGTACGCATTTTTCCATCATCTAGTCCAAAACGTAGACGCAGAACATTTTCTTCACGGTCTGTAAGAGTATCCAAGACTTCATCCAACTGCTCACGCAAGACGATACGAGTCGTATAATCCACTGGATTTTCAATTACTTCATCTTCAATAAAGTCCCCAAGGTGGCTATCATCCTCTTCACCGATTGGTGTTTCAAGAGATACTGGTTCTTGAGCAATCTTCAAGATTTCACGAACCTTGTCAGGAGTCATATCCATACGTTCAGCGATTTGCTCAGGTGTTGGATCTTGTCCCAATTCTTGAAGGAGATTCCGCTGTTCACGAACCAATTTATTGATGGTTTCAACCATGTGGACTGGGATACGGATGGTACGAGCTTGATCAGCGATGGCACGAGTGATTGCCTGACGAATCCACCAAGTTGCATAAGTTGAAAACTTGAATCCTTTAGAATAATCAAACTTGTCAACCGCCTTCATCAAGCCCATATTTCCTTCTTGAATCAAGTCAAGAAACTGCATACCACGACCGACATAGCGTTTGGCAATAGAAACAACCAAACGAAGGTTGGCTTCCGCAAGGCGTTGTTTAGCTTCGATGTCACCCGCTTCAACAGCCAGTGCTAACTCTTTTTCCTCTTCATTGGTCAAGAGAGGAACGACCCCAATTTCTTTCAAGTACATACGGACAGGGTCGTTGACCTTAGCCGACGTTGAACCAATCAAGTCCTCATCGCTGAGTTCTGGTTCTTCTTCATTGCTAAGAACACGCGCACTTGGATTTCCTTCGTTATCTGTGATAGAAATTCCCGCATCCTGAATCCGTTGCAAGAGATCTTCAATCCCATCAGCGTCCAAGGTAAAAGGAACGACAAGACTAGCATTGATTTCATCATCTGTTGCTGTCCCTTTTTGCTTATGATTACGGATAAATTCTGCTACTTGTACGTCAAATGTTGTTACTTCTTTTTGTTTTGTTGCCATTATTACTCCATTCTTCTCTTTTGGGAAATTAAACGTTCCAATTCTTCTAAGGCTGTGTCTGTATCTCCTACATGGCTAGCTTCCTGCACCTTCTTTTTGATTCTCATATTGTCCTGATTCAAGAGAGCCTTGTTTCGAGTCATCTCTACTTCACTAAGTTCCTGCGGCGACATCTCAGCAGGCAAATCCTGAGCTAAGACTTGGTACCAAGCTCTTTCAACTTCCTCTGTCTGCTCTGCTAGAACTTCTGGAGGAAGATTGCCATACTGACCAAGCAAGTCATATAAGATCTGAAATTCAGGTGTATCAAATGCAAAGTCTTCTCTCAAACGGTAATCATTCAAAATAAGAGGGGATTCCATCATCCGATAAAGTAGATGGGTTTCTGCCCTCATAATAGCCGATAACTGCTTGGTGACAGGCATTGTGATTTGCGTCGGTCTGGAAATCCCTTCCATGCGATTCTGCCTTTGCGCCTGACGACTTTCATTAACAATCTGCTCAATCTGGGCATAATCAAAGGACGCCAGACTGTCAGCTAAAATATGAATATAGCTGTTTTGAGCAGTGATAGACTTTTCTTGAACAATCAAAGGAGCTATTTTTTCAATAAACTCAATCTGAGCCTGCAAATTTTCACTATTTTCAGGCTTATACTGGTGAATGTAGAACTCAATCGGACTAATACGAGTTTTCGTTAATAGATAGGCCAAGTCTTCTGGGCCATTTTTTTGTAGATACTCATCTGGATCCAAGTTATCAGGCATGCTGACGATTTGCACAGGTATATCACCAATTTCGTCCAGCGCTTTCAATGTCGCAGCTTGCCCAGCCTTATCGCCATCGTATACCAGAACTAACTTCTTGGTTAACCTTTTCAGATGCTCAACATGCTCACGACTCAAGGCTGTTCCCATAGATGCGACAGCATTTTCGATTCCAGCCCGATAGGCTGCAATGACATCCATGAACCCTTCCATGAGGTAAATCTCACTGGCTTTTCCAGAAGATTTTTTTGCCCTATCCATATGATATAATTCGTAACTTTTGTTAAAAATTGCAGTCGATCTGCTATTTTTATACTTAGAAGTTTGTGAATCCGTTTTCTGCCAGATACGACCTGAGAAGGCAATAACCTTTCCCTGATCATTGGTCAGGGGAAACATAATCCGATTATGAAAGGTGTCTACAAATTGATTAGCATCCGAGAGATAAAACAGTCCTGAATCTAGGAAATCCTCTTCACGATACTGACCAGACAAACGTTGATAGAGATAGTTGCGTTCTGGAGGTGCTAAACCAATCCGAAAATGCTTGAGCACTTCATCTGTCAAACCACGCTGATAAAGGTAGTTTCTGGCCTCTTCTCCCATAGTCGTTGTCATGAGAATAGCATGATAAAATTTGGCTGCATCTTCGTGCATATCATAAAGAGCTTGGTGAGGTGAGGCTGGCTTCTGCTCACTATAAAGCGGTTTTTCCACCTCTATCCCAACACGCTGACCTAAGATTTGGACAGCCTCCATAAAGGGAACCCCTTGGTACTCCTCGATGAATTTAAAGACATCACCTGAGCGACCACAACCAAAACAGTGGTAAAACTGCTTGTCCTCTACAACGTTGAAAGAAGGTGTTTTTTCACCATGAAAAGGACAGAGCCCTAGATAGTTCCGTCCTGCCTTTTGTAAAGAAATCACATCTCCTATGACTTCCACAATGTTGGCATTGTTTTTGATTTCTTCAATGACTTGTTTGTCAACCATACACAATACCTCCATGTTATCATAGCTTACTTTATATAGTATACTTTATTTCAGAAAAAAAGTAAACCATTTCACTCATTTTCCTTACTTTATTCAAAGAGCTGATAATAATCAGAGATTTTCATTTTTGCTTTATCTTCTTGGTTCAAATCTTGTATAATCCGTCCTTCTTTCATGACAATTAATCGATTGCCATACTTAAGAGCATCTTCCATATGATGAGTAATCATAAGCGCTGTCAGCTGATTTTTCTTGACAAATTCATCTGTCAATTCCATGAGTGCGACACTGGTCTTTGGATCAAGGGCTGCAGTATGCTCGTCTAACAAGAGTAATTCAGGACGCTTCAAGGTTGCCATCAAGAGACTCAAGGCTTGTCTTTGACCACCTGATAAAAACTCAATCGGTGTATTCAAATGCTTCTCAAGACCATTTCCTACTTTTTCAATGGTCGCTTGAAATTCATCCTTATAACTAGTCAAGCGTCGTGGTAACAATCCACGCTTTTCACCACGAAATTTGGCAATCAAGAGATTCTCTGCCACTGTCATACGAGGAGCTGTCCCCATCTTTGGATCTTGGAAGACTCGAGACAGATACTTAGCGCGCTTCTCTGGTGAAAACTTGGTAACATCCTCACCTAAAATACGGATGGTTCCACTGGTTAAGGACAAGGTTCCTGCAATAGTGTTAAAGAGAGTTGATTTCCCAGCACCATTTCCACCTAAAATCGTGATGAAATCCTGTTCAAAAATTTCTAAGGAAACATCATTTAAAATAATCTTCTCTTCATCAAAGCCATTTTTAACGATTTTGGTTGCATTTTTTAATTCTACAATTGCTGTCATTTGCTTAACTTGGCTCCTTTCAAGATGGTTTGCTTAAATGTTGGAATCATGAGGCAGACTGCTAAAATCACGGCGCTGTACAAACGAAGGTAACTTGTATTAAAGCCAAGCGCAATAACCGCCCACACTAAGAATTGATAAGCGATAGAACCTACAACGATGGTAACCAGACGTTCTGCCAAACTCAAACTCTTGAAAATAACTTCTCCAATAATCAAACTTGCAAGCCCCACAACGATAACCCCGATTCCTCGAGATACATCAGCATACCCTTCTTGCTGGGCAATGAGAGCCCCTGCAAGGGCAATCACACCATTTGATAAGACCAAGCCCATGAGCTCCATGCGTCCAGTATGAATCCCGAAACTTCTAGCCATATCAGGATTGTCACCTGTAGCAATATAGGCTTGTCCGAGTTTGGTGTCCAAGAAAAAGAGCATGAGAGCAATGACAAGACTGACAAAGATAAGACCTGTCAAAAGTTGATTCAAATCCGAATCAAAAGGCAAAACATCCTGAATTTGCTTGGTTCCAAGCAAGCCTAAATTTGCACGTCCCATAATCAAGAGCATGATAGAGTGACAGGAAGTCATCACCAAAATCCCTGAGAGCAAGGTTGGAATCTTCCCTTTTGTATAAAGAAGTCCTGCCACCATTCCAGCCAAACAACCTGCTCCTACAGCAAGCAGTGTCGCTAAAAAAGGGTTCACGCCTTTGGTTATCAGAGTGACAGCAACAGCTCCCCCAAGAGGGAAGGAACCTTCTGTTGTCATATCTGGAAAGTTTAAAATCCTAAATGTCATAAAGATTCCCAGACCTAGAATAGCCCAAACAAATCCTTGAGAAATAATGGAAACAATCATATTTTATTTAATCCTTTCTATATTCATCTTTTTAAAAAATGGGAAGAGTCTCCTCCTCCCTACCTTATTTATTCGATGACTTGTCCTGCTTCTTTGAGAACAGACTCAGGAATCGTAATACCTAGTTCTTGAGCTATTTTTTTATTAATCACTGACTTACCAGTTGAAAAGACATTGACTGGGGTATCAGCTGGTTTTGCACCTTTCAGAACTTGCGCAATCATTTTTCCAGTTGCCACACCAAGGTCATGTTGGTCAACTACAACGGATGCCAAACCACCTACTTCTACCATAGCTGCCGCACTTGGATAAATTGGTTTCTTAGAACTTTGATTGCTAGAGACAACCGTTGGAAATCCTGATGCAATGGTGTTATCAATTGGAACCCAAATAGCATCTACCTTGCTAGTCATAACAGTGACAGTTGAGGCAATTTCATTTGTTGAAGGAACTGCAAATGTTTCCACTGTCAGACCTGCTTTTTCAGCATAAGCCTTAAATTCTTCGACCTGTGTTTTTGAATTGTCTTCGCTACTTGAGTAAAGAGCTCCGATTGTTTTCACATTCGGTGTCAGGGTCTTGATGAGTTCAACTTGTTGTTGAGCTGGATTGTGGTCAGATACCCCTGTAACGTTGCCACCTGGTCTCTTCAAATCTTTAACCAAGTTAGCACCAATTGGGTCTGTAATAGCAGCCATGATAACCGGTAGGTCTTTTGTGGCACTAGCCAAACCTTGAGCAGCTGGTGTTGCGATACCAACCACAAGATCATTGCCATTTGCAACCAATTGTTTACTCATTGTCGCAACCTTACTTTGGTCGCCTTCTGAGTTCATAAAGTCGATTTTCAACTGATCATCTTTATATCCTTCTTCTGCAAGTCCATCTTGGATCCCTTTATAAATCAAATCAAGGGATGGATGGCTCACAAATTGAAGCACACCAATCTTGGTTATTTTCTTCTCATCCTTATTATTCTGAGCTTCTGATTTATTCATTGAAGAGTAAATCAAGCTTCCTGCTACTAAGATTGCTAATGCAGCGATAATTCCAATTAAACGTTTATTTTTCATTCTGTTTCTCCTTTTATTCCTTTAAAATACTTCACTTATCTAATACTCTTCGAAAATCTCTTCAAACCACGTCAGCGTCGCCTTACCGTAGGTATATGATACTGACTCTGTCAGTTCTATCCACAACC
>NZ_VMMK01000031.1:31410-70420 GCF_013277255.1 Streptococcus sp. 2154 | reverse complement strand
GGCTAGCTTCCTAGTTTGTACTTTGATTTTCATTGAGTATAAACAAGCGACGCCATCGTTTTCTTTCCATACTAACCTCCATCAAAAAAATCCTCACACAAAAAACTTGTGTGAGGACGTCGATGCGCGGTACCACCTCAATTATAGGGAATTTCCCTATCGCTCTGTCTCGCAACAACGAGATGCACTGTAAGGTGTGCTCACCGAATTTTTATGATTTCAAATTCTAAATAGCATTCAGCCCAATTTTCATCATCGCCACTTATCTGTTTTCAGCTACCACAGACTCTCTAAAAAGTTTGTATGATTACTTTTCTGAATGGTTAAATTATATCATTTTTCAACTACTTGTCAAGACTCTTTTAGCATTTTTTTGATACTCACTCTTGAAAATTATCAACCTGAATTACGCAATCCTGTCGCAATTCCGTTGATGGTGATATGAATCAATCGTTCTTGATCACTGGACAATTCTCCACGACGTTGGCGTTTAATCAACTCTAACTGAATATAGTTGAGAATATTAAAGTAAGGCATACGGTAATCCAGACTAGCTTTTAGATATGGATTGTCAGCTAAGAGTTCGTCATGTCCTTCAATAGCCAGGATAACGTTCTTAGTAACTTGCCATTCATTTAAAATAGTCTCATAGATGGCCTTAACTTGCTCGTCTTCACAAAGTTTAGCATATTCAAAAGCAATATTCATATTTGATTTTGACAAGACCATATCAACATTTGAAAGAAGCGATTGGAAGAAAGGCCAATTTTGGTACATATCTCGTAAGATAGCAATATTCTCTGGATTTTTATCGATAAATTCCTTGAAGCTTGAACCAACCCCGTACCATCCAGGGAACATAACACGACTCTGTGACCATGAGAATACCCAAGGGATGGCACGCAAACCACCGATTTCAGTAATCGTCTTACGAGCGGCTGGACGAGAACCAATATTAAAACTTGAAATAGCCTTGATTGGACTTGACTCGAAGAAATAATCATAGAAATGCTCATTACCAAAGACCAAATCACGGTAGATATCGTAACTACGGTCCACTACTTGATCCATAATGGCTTCATAACGATTTGAGGTATTGGTATCGCTCTTTTTCTGAGTAATCATACGATTAATAGCTGCCGATACTAGCATTTCAAGGTTATAGTAAGCGGCGTCTTTGTTACCGTATTTATTCCCAATTACTTCACCCTGCTCCGTCAAGCGGATACGATCCTTGATAGACTTGAGCGGTTGAGATGTGATGGCTTCATAGGTTGGTCCACCACCACGACCGACAGTACCACCACGACCATGGAAAAAGGTAACCTTAACGCCAAATTCATCTCCAATAGCAGTCAATTGTTGTTGAGCCTTGTAGAGGGTCCAACATGATGACAAGTAACCACCATCTTTATTACTGTCAGAGTAGCCAAGCATGATTTCTTGGTAGTTATTTCGTGAGGCAATCCATTTTTTGGCAAGGCTAAGAGAAAGATATTTTCTCATTGTTTCCTCTGAATGATCCAAGTCTTCAATTGTTTCAAAAAGGGGAACAATCTGAACACGCGCCCTTTCCGTATCCACCAGTCCTACTTCTTTTAATAGAATAGCTAATTCTAGCATATCAGAAAGGCTAGTAGCATGCGAAATGATGGTCTGGCGGATGACATCATCTCCCAACTTATCTTTCAAAACACGAGCCGTCTTAAAAATAGCTAGTTCTTTTGCTAATAATTCTGATTTTTCTGCGTGAGTAGCAGAGAGAATTCGGGGATCTTCTTCTAACTCTTTCAAGAGAAGGTCACACTTTTCTTCTTCGCTTAACTCGCTATAACGAGAATGAATTCCTGCTGATTTCAAGAGTTCTGCCACACAGGCTTCATAGACGCTAGAGTCTTGTCGCATATCAATTGATGCTAGGTAAAAACCAAATATCTCTACTGCCTGCAATAATTCCACAAAATCACCTGAAATCAAGGACTCGCCCTTATTTTCCAGTAGAGAATCTCGAATGGCAATCAAATCCTTGTAGAAATCATTGGCGGTTTCATAACAAGTCCCAACTTCCTTATCCTCAATCAGATAGGTTTTAGTTGCTTGGATTTTTGACTGAATATCAAACAAGGCACGACGGTAAAGCTCTTTTTCACGGTAAATCGAGTTATCCTTGGATTGACGAGCCATTTCTCTGACTTGCTTGCTGACGTTGACAATACTAGTTGAAAGAGAAAATTCACGATAAAGTTGGTAAATCTTTTCATCATAGTAGTTCATGATGACTTCACACTGAGTGAGTGCAGACTGTTTCAAGGTCTCTGCTGTAACAAAGGGATTACCATCACGGTCTCCACCAATCCACATACCCATGGTGATTGGTTTAGCCTGTTTTAAATCCAGACCATGCGCTTGCGCTAAGCGCTTATACTCCGTCGTCAAGTGAGGTAGAGCTTTCAAAAAGGAGCTGTTGTAATATTCCATAGCATTCGTGATTTCGTTAGTCACTTTTAATTTTTTCTCACGAATCATGTCTGTCTGCATGATAATTTCGATATAACGGCGCAAATCATTGTGCCATTTTTCTTTATTGATCAACCCCAACTTAACATCACGGTATTTACGCAAAAGACTATGAATATGATTTGTTAAATCCAACATACTTTTTCGTTGCACTTGTGTTGGATGAGCTGTCAAAACAGGGACAACATTCAAGTGTTCAAGAATTTCAACGGCATTTTCTTTTTCAGCAACCATTTTGATCGTTGTAGATAATTTACCTAAATAGTCCTGATCAATATTATTTTGATGATTGATTTCATAAGCTAAATCCACATCCTCTGAAATATTAATCAAAAGAGGTAAGATTGAAAAATAGCGTGAAATATAGACCATTTCATCATTTGATAAGCTAGTCACTAGACGGTTTAGACCTTGATAATCTTCTTGAGTTGATAATTCTTTCAACTGCATGATTTTTTCAAAGGTCTCTGGGGCAAGCATATTTTTAGTAATATCTTCCAGCAATTCTGTTAGAATCAATACTTCTTCTTGCACAACACTTTTATTACTATAATTTTCTAATTTTTGAAGAGACATAGACTATCCTTTCTTTATTCTACTTCACAGAAGGTTCATTTGTTGATTTTCCAATTCTCGGTACAACTTAGCGCGTTTTTCACTGGCATCAATATTTAAGACAAAGGCCACTGCCACTGATAAGACTAGAAGACTATTTCCACCCTGGGATAAGAAGGGGAAAGTCACTCCTGTAGATGGAATCAAGCCCGAAATCCCTCCGATATTGACAAATACCTGAACCAACATCATCCCTCCGACACCGAGTGCAACCATGGCATTAAAAGGATTCTCCGCTCGGATACCGACCAAGATAATTCGCAGAATCATGAAAAACAAGAGAGCTAAAATAAGACTAGCACCAACAAAGCCAAATTCTTCAATCACGATAGAAAAGACAAAGTCTGTATGAGCTTCTGGTAAATAACCTCGTTTTTCAATCGAGTTTCCAAGACCTAGACCAAACCAACCGCCATTGACCATGGCAAAATAAGAATTAGCTAACTGGTGACCCGCATCAGCACGATCGGCAAAAGGATTAAAAAAGGCACTAAAGCGCTTGGCCACATAGCCAAATACTGGAATTTTTGAAAAGGTCTCAACACCGATTAGGCTGATAGTGGTCAAGACAAAGACAGAAGCGGCAGATACGAGCGCCAGAATGGTTGAAAACCAGCGATAAGCGATTCCACTAACTGTATACATAATCAAGGAAACCAAGACTAAAATAGTCGCATTCCCTAAATCAGGGAAAATTCCCAAACTTCCAATCAGAACTAGGAGAACGAATCGCCAATCATTAAAAGCACGGGGAAGCCATTGATTTTGAGTCAAAACTTGAAAATCATAAATAGCTATTTCTTCTTGCTGTTTGGAGAATCGGTGAGCCAAATACCAAATAATAATGATTTTCAAGTACTCAGCTGGCTGAATAGTTACTCCTGCAACCGAAATCCAACCGTATGCCCCGTTTACGGAAATACCAATAAAACGAGCCAAGAACAATAAAACCATTTCTATCAAGATAACTAAAATGATTAGTCGCTCATTTCTCAAAAAATCTAGTCTTAATTTATAAATTAAGGCAATCAGTATTAAACTAACAATCCAAAAGATTCCTTGATTTCGAACCAATTGCAAGGCGCTCTTGCCTTCTTCGATTAAAATAGCACTGGTGGTCGAATAGACCACAATCAAGCCCAAAATAGATAAAAGCAAATAGGGAATCAAGATGGAATAATTTAATAAGTGCCTCTTACTAATCTTCATAGTATCACCACTCTACTAGGATACAGACTAATCTGTTCCAAATTCCGTTTTATTTTCTAGTTTTGATTGCTATTATACCATTTTTTCAGAAAGAAAAAAACTCTTACCTTACAATCCTTCGAATTTTACTATTTTTACAGAATTAAGGCAGAATTTGAAATCGTAAAACCATTTTGAATAAGAGTTGCTTCAACCCATTGACTCCGACGAATTAAGTTGCTTTCGTGAATGCCAAAATCAGCCGCAATTTGTTCATAAGTGCTCTATTCTCGCATGTATTGAATAGTTAGCATGAGGAGACCAGGAGACCGTCTAGGCTTAATTTGGGTTTTCGTCCACTTTTGCGCGTTTACGTTGATAAGCTGTTTTTAACACAACTAACATCTCTTTAAATGTCGTGCGCTGAACTGAACACCTACAAGGCTCTTAAAACGGCTATCGCTTAATTGTTTACTTGCTTCATCATCCATAGTTTTATTGTATTGTATTTTGTTTCGCAGGAAGTCTATTATTCCTTTCGTTCAAAGGTTTTTACGCTTTTAGCAACAAGCTTACACACTGAGCGTTTCGGACTTACCATATCATTTCGTCGGTTTTCCTCTTCATTCTACGAGTCCTATCCCATAGATGGAGCATCTACTTCTACTTCGCTGATACCTCAGCTCGTACAAGCAGTGATACCGCCTCAACATGATGCGTTTGCGGGACTCAAAAGGTTTGGGGAGTTCAAAGCTCCAGTGGAGCTTTGAAGCCTTCTCGCCTTAAAATGAAAAAGTTAGAGGATTAACTTCGTTTCACTAACAAACTTACACACTCCACGTGATGCGTTTGAGGAAACAAATCCACCGGCTGGACTTTCTTCAACTCATAGCCAAGTTCTTGATAGAGTTTGATATCACGCGCCATGGTTGCGACATTACAGGAGATATAGGCGATGCGGTCTGCTCCTGTTTGGCTACTTGCCTTGATAAAGCTTTGTGTGAGTCCTTTTCTTGGTGGGTCCACTAGGATAAGGCTTGGTTGAATACCTTCCTTGAGCCAATTTTTCATAGCATTTTCAGCTGTGTCGCAGACATAGTGGACGTTTGAAATATTGTTCAGCTGGGCATTCTTCTTGCTATTTTCAACCGCTTCTGGAATGACTTCAACACCATAAACTTCTTTGACATGTTTCGCAACAGAAAGACCAATCGTCCCGATACCAGAATAGGCATCAATAACCACGTCATCTTTTTTTAATTCAGCAAAGTCAATGGCTGTTTGATAAAGTTTTTCAGCCATTTCTGTATTAACTTGGTAAAAGGCTGAACCAGCGATTTGGTAGTCATTTCCCAGCATCTGGTCGGTAATATAGTCTTGTCCATAAAGTGTGCGCCATTCCTTACCAAAAATAGCATTGGTATTCTGGTCGTTGATATTTTGCATAACAGACACAATCTCTGGGAACTGCTTAATTAGTTGTTCAATCAATTGGTCAACACGAAAAACTTTGGGACGAGTTGTCACCAAAATGACCATGATTTGACCTGAATAGTGTCCGCGACGCACCACAAGGTTTCGAATCAAGCCAGCTTGTTCCTTTTCATCATAAGGTTTCAAATCATAACGACGTAGCAAGTCACGTAGACCTACTACTACCTCATCAATCACAGAATCTTGTATAAAGAAATCTTCCAAAGGCATGAGGTCGTGGGAATTCTTACGGAAAAATCCTGTTTCCAAAACACCATTCACTCGACGAACAGGGACCTGTGCTTTGTTACGGTACTTGACTGGATTTTCCATACCTAAAGTTTCAGCAACCTCTATATCATCAATTCCAGCAATCTTATATAGACTGTCTTTGACTTGCTTGGTTTTAAACTTGAGCTGTTCTGGATAGGCAAGATGACCTAAATCCGCGATTCCTGAACGCAGGTAAGCCAAATCTAAATCTTGATTACGGTGTGGTGATTGGACAAGGTATTCTTCAACTTTCCCAAAACCAATCTTTTTATTAACCTTGAGGACACGCATAAGGATTTTTTCACTCGGTAAAGCATTCTCAACAAAAAATACCAAACCATCCACCTTGGCAACTCCTGCCCCTTCATGGGTCAAGTCAACAATCTCAACTTCTACAATATCATTTTTCTTTAACATTATTTTCTCTTTCTATTGGCCGACAAAAAAGACGGCAACGTTAGGGTTACCATCTATTATACCATGAAATTTCTTAAGAACCAAAACTCTTGAAGAAGTTGACAATGGCTTGCCAGAGGGAACTTAAGAAGTTCCCACCGTCCTCTAGCGCCTTATCAGCATCAAAGTTAAGGTTGATATTTTTAAAACTGTCGCCAGCTTGTGAAACAATACTTTGTTTAAGGTCATTTAGAGTTTTAGTGAAGTCTGTATTGCTAAGAATATCACTTTTTGAGAGATTCAAAGCAAAATTGATGATGATATTGATTTGGTTTCCTGTTATAACCTGATCAAGTTTGTAATTTTTCAAGGTATCTTCAACAATTTTACGGACATCTTCCTCTGTCAGATTTCCCTTACTTTCTTTAGCTTTGGCGAGTCCTGACTTAATATCTGCTAAGGCAACGTTTAATTTATTAGCATCATAGCCTGTTTTGTCCTTGTTTTCAGCATTGATATCGGACAAAGCCTTTAGCTCTTCTTGAGCCAAATCTTTGTTGGCTTGTGGCACCTTGGCTCCATTAGCTTCTAGCGAATAATAAATCCCTGCTAAAGCACTCTCACCTGTAACTGGAATAGGGGCTGCTACAGTGATTTTAGCATGTTCCACACCCAAGGTTACTGCTGCATTTCGGTACATATCCTGAGTCACCTTAGTGATGTTCTCTGGTGTTTCAATCTTGACCTCAAGTGGCGACTTGTCACCTAGTTTTTGAATCTTGGCTGATGAATACAACTGTAAACTAGAGTCATTTGCTACATTCATGATTTTAGAATAGACATCAGGTGTCATGGTCTTGAGTTCTTTGGTGTCTGTTGAGGCATTGTGGCCTAATTTCTTAAGAGTTTGATTTTTTTGGTCTTCAGACAATGATGAACCTAGGACATATTCAGGTTGGACGTAGGTTTCATCGATAACTTTTTGAACATCTGTTGCTGCATGGGCGCTATTTATAGCTGTTACTGCCCACAAGACCGCAGCACTAGTCAGAAAGAGTTTCTTTCTCATAGGGAATTTCCTCCTTTACCTTTCTAGAGTAATATATCTATCTTAAAGAAAACTTATAAAAAAACACCTGGACTAGCCAGATGTTGAAAAGAGAGTGAAACATTTGATGATGTAAAGGTTGAGTTGAACCTGTCTAGAATAGTAATAGTTTCCTCCATTTACATAGAGTTCGGCTCCATGGAAAATGGAAATGGGGTGAATATAACTATAAGTCTTTCCAGTGGTATTACCAAGCAAGGGAGCAACAGTCTCGCGAGAGTACTGTTTGGCCAGAGCCAAGGTGTTTTCCTTGCCATTTTGGGCAATATAATCGATATAGGCAGGACCAAAATTATAAGCTTGAACAGCTGTCCAGACATCTACATCCTTCTTCTGGGCCAGATAGAGATTGTCTGTCAGAGTTTGAACACCTTGTCGAATGCTAGACACATTATCATTTATGGTGTTGGTTGAACCACTTGCAGACTCACTAGACTGCATAACATCGCCTTCTTTTCCTTTTGTTTCAGTATAAATCATAGCGAGCACAAGCTCTTCGTTTGCTGGTGTGTCTTTTTCACTCAAGATTTCTCGCACCATGGATTGATAGGTCATGACTTGATTGACATCTTGGTGAACGCGGTAAGCTTTATAGCCAGCAAAAAAGAAGACTGCTAGCACAAGCACTCTTCGAATTCGTTTAAACATTATTTACTTTGGATATCCTCGATATTTTTGATTAAGATAGAGTAGGTTCCATTGTCATTTTGGATAAACTCAACAGACTCGGCGTCTTGATAGACGTTATTGGGAACGATGAGCTCAATTCCATTTGACAAGGAGAGTTTTTGGTTTTCAAATTTCTTTAATTGGCGACTGGCATCAATTTCATCAAATTGAACAGGTTCTGGTACGGCTTCTTTGACTTGGTCAATAAAGCTCAAACGAGCCGTCAGATTATTGTCAAAAAGGTCATTAGCCAATTTCTCAGGTGACAATTCATTGCTTTCTTCTAGGTTGTTGAAAATAGCTGATTTGACCTTGGATTGAAATTGAAAATCATCTGTGTTAAAAGATTCAGCAATGCGCTGTGCCGTTTTTTCCAGTTCTTTGATAGATTTCTTGGGTGAAATTTTAGGGGCGACAGCAAGAAGATTATCTGAAAAATAGTTCAAAAAAGTCCCGTTGTACTTGATGCGTTTTTCAATCAGATGGTACTTGCGACTCTGAAGATTGACCACCAAGGCTTCGTCGGCACCCGTTCCAAATCCAGGCAGATTATTCTGAGTCAGCTTGATTGGATTATCAACTTCTCCTCCAAGGTGAGTCAAGGTCTCACGCAGAGCAATTCGTAAGAAAGCAAAATGTTCTACACCTTCTTTAGAAAATTGCACAAAAATCAAGTCATTGGTCTTAAGATTTTCTGAAATGCTGAACTCCTCTTTCCAGAGATTAGCCAGTGTTACTGATGTCTCCAACAAATCGTCTGTGATATGATTGAAGAAGGGATTTTCTTCTTCGAAAATCCCAGTCTTGGCTTCATCTGAATACACACGTTCAATTTTTTTACGCAGGTATTCTTCGATTTTTGGAGTAATATTGAGAAGCTTATCCGCTAGGAACAGCTCGGTATCATCCGGACTGAACTGGTGAATAATGGCTTTCTTAATATAAATATCCATAAAAGTTTTAGTCCTCGTATAATGGGAAGGCATCTGTCAATTCTTTAACTGCACTTCTCACTTCTTCTAAGACAGCTTTATTTTCTGCATTTTTAAGGGTTTTAATGATGAGTTCAGCCACTTTGCGACTTTCTTCTTCACCAAATCCACGTGCAGTAATGGCTGCAGATCCGATACGAATACCACTTGTCTTGAATGGTGACAAGGTTTCATATGGGATTGAGTTTTTATTTAGGGTAATATTGACTTCATCCAGCAAGTTTTGAGCAACTTTTCCGTTTTCTACAACCTTAGTCACATCCACTAGGAAGAGGTGGTTTTCAGTCCCACCAGAAATAATACGAAAATCAGGGTCTTGTAAGAAGACAGCTGCCATAGTCTTGCTGTTCTTGATAACATTAGCAGCATATTCCTTGAAGGCTGGATCTAAAACTTCTTTGAAGGAAACTGCCTTAGCTGCCACAACATGCTCCAAAGGACCGCCCTGAATACCAGGGAAAATAGCTGAATTGATTTTCTTAGCTAAGTCTTCATCATTGGTCAAAATCAAACCACCACGAGGACCACGAAGGGTTTTGTGGGTCGTTGTTGTCGTGATGTGAGCGTATGGCACTGGGCTTGGATGTAGACCAGCAGCAACCAAACCAGCGATATGAGCCATATCTACCATAAGTTTAGCCCCAACAGCGTCCGCAATTTCACGGAATTTTGAAAAGTCGATAATTTGAGAATAGGCTGAAGCACCAGCTACAATCAGTTTTGGTTTTACTTCTTGGGCTTGCTTCAATATAGCATCAAAGTCCAATAATTCCGTTTCAGGATCTACACTATAAGAAACAAAGTTGTAGGTTTGACCTGAGAAGCTAACTGGAGCTCCGTGGGTCAAGTGTCCACCTGCTGCTAAATCCATCCCCATAACGGTATCACCTGGTTCAATCAAGGCCATGTAAGCCGCACAGTTGGCTTGGCTTCCTGAGTGAGGTTGGACATTAGCAAATTTTGCACCGAAAATTTCTTTTGCGCGTTCAATAGCAAGAGTCTCTACCACGTCTACCACATCCGTTCCACCATAATAACGGCGGCCTGGGTAACCCTCGGCATATTTGTTTGTCAAGATAGACCCTTGAGCTGCCATAACAGCCTTGGAAACTACGTTTTCCGAAGCAATCAACTCGATATTATTCTGTTGGCGTTCTTCTTCTTTGGCAATAGCATTCCAGAGATCAGCATCGTATGCTTTAAAATCATCTTTGTCAAAAATCATAGGTCTTCTCCTTTTATTGTGTGACTAGTCCATTAGTTTAATTTTCTTATTAGAAAATCAAACTAAAAGATGCGAATAAACCGTTTCTGCATTTTATCACAAGTATAACCAACTTTTTCATAAAATGCATGAGCTCCCAGACGATGATCGGCAGAGTTTAAGCGGATAAACCCATAACCACGTCTTTTTACTTCTTCTTCCAACCCTTGTAGTAAACTTTTACCAATACCTTGACCTTGTGCTTGAGGTGAAACTGCTAAGGCTAAGATATTAAATCCTGCTTTAGAATAAAGTGATTCATAGACCTCAGCGTGGACATATCCAAGCAAGGCATGACTAACTTCATCCTCATAAGCAAGTAGGAAATGATGAGAATACTGAGATAGTCTAGCTAGTTGGCTAGCCGTTTCCTCTGAACTAAAAGAATAGCCTAAAGCCTCTTGGTTGATCTCACATATAGCTTTCACATCTGTTTCTTGCAAATCTCTTAGCATTTTATTCCTCCTCAAAAGAAATCTCTGGCAACCGAGCAAGAATATCTTCTCGCTTAATGGCCCCTTGGCGTAAGATTTTCACCTTGTCTCCCGACAAGTCCAAAATAGTTGAATCCTGTCCAGTTAGAAAAGCATCGTCTTCCAGACCCAGAACCTCTTGGTCAAAATCCTCTAGAATTTGATTAAAGGTCACTCCACTTGCCTGACCTGAAATATTGGCAGACGGCCCAATCAAGGGACCTATCTCTCGAATCAAATCCAGTGTGATAGGGTGACTGGGCATCCGAAATCCAACAGTCGCGAGGCCAGAATTGACCCAATAGGGAACTCGGTCATTAGCTTCGAGAATAATGGTCAAAGGACCTGGCAAAAAGGTCTCTACAAGTTTTTGTAGATAAGTTGGCTGATTCTTTGAAAAGTGCAAGATGTCCTCGAGAGAATCGATATTGAGATTGAGTGCCTTGTCTCTAGGACGACGTTTGAGTTGGTAAACATGGTTAACTGCCTTTTCATCTAAGGCCTTAGCAAAAAGACCATAAACAGTCTCTGTAGGCAGAACAACAGCTCCACCCTTTTCCAACTCTTGCCTAATCCTGTCCATCATCAACCACAACCATCCTATCTTGACCAAATTGATCCTTAAGCGTTCTTAGACGTTTTTCAGGAAGATGCTTCCTAAAAAGTTCAGGAACACTTTGACCTTGCTTGTATCCAATTTCAAGGTAAATCTTACCACCATCTTTGAGATAGTCTTTTGCATCTTCCGCAATTTTACGGTAAATAGCTAGGCCATCCTCATCTGCAAAGAGAGCTAGATGAGGCTCCGAATGCAAAACATTCAAGCCGACCTCTGACTCATCTTCACGAGAGATATAGGGTGGATTGGAAACAATTATATCATATTTTTCAGAAATTTCTGTAAAACAGTCAGATTTTTTTAAAAATATTTGAAGATTTTGATTTTTAGCATTTTCGCTGGCTACATCTAAAGCATCTTGAGAAATATCTGCTGCCGTCACTGACCAATCTGGTCTGTTTTTTGCTAGAGCGAGAGCAATAGCTCCACTACCTGTTCCAATATCCAGAACTGAAAGATTCGTCTCAGGATTTTCAGCCAGGATAAGCTCCACCAACTCCTCTGTTTCTGGACGAGGGATCAATACTCGCTCATCAACTTTTAACTGCATTCCATAAAAATCTGCCTGTCCAATGATATACTGGGCTGGTTTATGAGCTACTAACTGTTGGAAAATTTCTTTTACAAATACTTCTTCCTCTTCGGTCACTTCCTGCTGAAGAGCAAAGACAAAGTCAGTAAAAGAGAGATTTCTCAGGCTACGATAGACAAAAGAGAGGCTTTCAGCTTCCTCTCCTTTTCTTATCAACTCTTCTTCAAAATCTGAAAATAATTGAGCTAATTTCATTATTTGTTTAATTCTTCTAATTTTTGTGTTTGGTCATAGAGAACCAAGGCATCCACAACTTCGTCCAATTTACCAGATAAAATCGTATCTAGTTTTTGGAGAGTTAAGCCGATACGGTGGTCCGTGACACGGTTTTGTGGGAAGTTATAAGTACGAATCCGTTCTGAACGGTCACCAGTCCCGATTGTTGACTTGCGCTCAGCGTCTTGTTCATCTTGTGCAATCTGAGCAAAGTGGTCAGCAACACGCGCACGGATGATTTTCATGGCTTTCTCACGGTTCTTCTGCTGGGTACGTTCTTCCTGCATCTCAACCTTGATATTGGTTGGCAAGTGAACGATACGAACGGCTGTCGCAACCTTATTGACGTTTTGTCCACCAGCTCCAGATGCATGGTAGATGTCAACACGAAGGTCTTTTGGATCAATATCATATTCTACCTCTTCCACTTCAGGCATGACAAGGACTGTCGCTGTAGAGGTATGCACACGCCCTTGGCTTTCTGTCACAGGGACACGTTGAACACGATGGGCACCAGACTCATACTTGAGTTTAGAGTAAACAGATTGACCTGAAACCATGGCAACGACTTCTTTGAAACCACCGACACCATTCATAGAGGCCTCCATGACTTCAAAGCGCCAGCCTTGGGCTTCCGCATACTTTTGATACATAGTTAGAAGGTCTCCAGCGAAAAGTGCAGCTTCGTCTCCACCAGCGGCTCCTCGGATTTCAAGGATGATATTCTTGTCATCGTTTGGATCCTTTGGAAGGAGTAAAATTTTGAGTTTTTCTTCGTATTCTTCTTTTTCAGCCTTGGCATCTTTGAGCTCTTGCTTGGCCATTTCTTCCAAGTCCGCATCTCCGCTTGATTCCTTAATCATCTCTTCAGCGTCAACGATGTTTTGAAGGACTTGTTTGTACTCACGGTAGGCTGTTACGGTATCACGAGTTGAAGCTTCTTCTTTTGAAAGCTCCATAAAACGTTTGGTATCCGAAACCACATCTGGGTCACTCAGCAACTCTCCTAATTCTTCATAACGGTCTTCTACTGCTTGTAGTTGATCATAGATGTTCATTTTTTCTCCTTATTTCTCAATTGTTAAATCATAGATTGCTACTACTTCGTTCTCGGATATTTCCCCAGTTTCTTTAAATCCATAACTGAGGTAACAATATCTTGCATGTTCATTTTCTGGTTCATAAGACAACCAAAGTTTATTGCTTAAATCTGCTGGCACTGTCCGAACATAGTCTAGTACTTTATCCATAATTGGTTTAAAATATCCTTGATTTTGAAAATTCTTATCAATCATAAAACGAAATAGTAAATAATTTCCACTACTAATTCCGATCTTTTTATCATAAGCTATCATCACAAAACCTATAATTGCATCATTATCATAAACTACCAATGGAGCTACAAAATCTCCATTTTTAGTGTAGACGTATGCTTCAGCTAAACTAATTGCGTTGGTTGCAATGAATTGTTTTTGATATTCCTTGACATCCAAATTCAAAACATCAAAATAATTTTCCATTGTAACATCTCTTAGTTCAATTGTCATAGTTTTGCTCCTTGTTAGAGGTTATCATTGGCGCAAAATAATGTTTACGGCAAACTGAGATATAGGTTTCATTACCACCAATCTGAATCTGCTCACCATCATAGACTGGCAGTCCATCCTGTGTACGCAAAACCATAGTTGCCTTTTTCTTACAATACTGACAGATGGTTTTAATCTCATCGATTTTATCTGCTAAAAGCAAGAGATATTTTGAACCTTCGAATAGTTCATTGCGAAAGTCGTTTTTCAAACCAAATGCCATAACGGGTATGTCTAACTCGTCTACAACACGAGCTAGGTCATAAACATGATGACGTTTGAGAAACTGGGCTTCATCGACCAAAACACAGTAAGGTGTTTCTGGTAGGTCTCGGATATAGCCAAAGATATCCGTCGTTTCATCAATCGCAAGAGCAGGGCGTTTCATACCAATCCGACTCGACACATAGCCAACACCGTCACGCGTATCCAGAGCCGAGGTCATAATCACAACACCTTTTCCTTGCTCCTCATAGTTATAGGCCACCTTGAGAATCTCGATTGTCTTTCCAGAGTTCATGGTCCCATAACGATAATACAACTGTGCCATGTTTCTTGCTTCACGTCCATTTCTAAATTTTTGCTACATTCTAGTATATCATAATTTTCTTAAGCTTTAAACGGCAAAATGTGGTAAAATAGAAGAAATCAAAACTAGTGGAGGAAGCTATTATGCCATTTGTACGCATCGATTTATTTGAAGGACGCACGCTCGAGCAAAAGAAGTCTCTTGCTAAGGAAGTAACGGAAGCTGTTGTCCGTAACACTGGAGCACCTCAATCTGCTGTCCATGTCATCATCAACGACATGCCAGAAGGAACTTACTTCCCACAAGGGGAAATGCGCACCAAATAAGCTAGCTTAAGCAGAATTGCTTAGGCTTTTTCAATCTCCAAGTAACATCCATTGAAGAAATAGTTCAAATTTGTTACAATTTGAAAAGAGACTTGGAAAAATTTCCAAGAAAAGAGCTATTAATTAAAGGAAACATTATGATTACACGTGAATTTGATACCATCGCTGCTATTTCTACTCCACTAGGTGAAGGGGCTATTGGTATTGTCCGCCTGAGCGGAACAGAAAGTTTTGCTATTGCGCAAAAGATTTTTAAAGGAAAAGACTTGAGTCAGGTTGCTAGCCATACCCTTAACTACGGTCACATCATTGACCCTCAGACAGGAAAAGTCATGGACGAGGTTATGGTTGGAGCTATGAAGTCTCCAAAGACCTTCACTCGTGAGGATATTATCGAGATTAACACCCACGGTGGGATTGCGGTGACCAATGAAATTCTCCAGCTAGCTATCCGTGAAGGAGCTCGGTTGGCTGAACCTGGTGAATTTACTAAACGTGCCTTTTTAAACGGTCGTGTGGACTTAACTCAGGCTGAGGCAGTCATGGATATCATCCGCGCCAAGACTGACAAGGCCATGAACATTGCAGTTAAGCAATTAGACGGATCCCTTTCTGACCTGATTAACAATACTCGTCAGGAAATTCTCAATACCTTGGCTCAGGTTGAGGTTAATATCGATTACCCTGAGTATGACGATGTGGAAGAAGCCACTACTGCAGTTGTCCGAGAGAAGACAATAGAATTTGAACAATTACTAACTAATCTACTTAGAACAGCCCGTCGCGGTAAAATCCTTCGTGAAGGAATTTCCACTGCTATCATCGGCCGTCCTAACGTTGGAAAATCCAGCCTCCTCAACAATCTCTTGCGTGAGGACAAGGCTATCGTTACAGACATTGCTGGTACTACTCGAGATGTCATCGAAGAATACGTCAATATCAACGGAGTCCCTCTCAAACTGATTGATACAGCCGGTATTCGTGAAACAGATGACATCGTGGAACAAATTGGAGTTGAGCGTTCGAAAAAAGCCCTCAAGGAAGCCGACTTGGTTCTACTGGTGCTAAATGCCAGTGAACCACTAACTGCCCAAGACCGCCAACTCCTAGAAATCAGTCAGGAGACTAATCGCATTATTCTTCTTAACAAAACTGACCTGCCAGAAGTTATTGAAACCTCTGAACTTCCAGAAGACGTTATCCGTATTTCAGTCCTTAAAAATCAAAATATCGATAAGATTGAAGAGCGAATCAACAACCTCTTCTTTGAAAATGCTGGTTTGGTTGAGCAAGATGCTACTTACTTGTCAAATGCCCGTCACATTTCCTTGATTGAGAAGGCCGTTGAAAGTTTGCAAGCTGTTAATGAAGGTCTTGAACTGGGGATGCCTGTTGACTTGCTTCAAGTTGACTTGACCCGTACTTGGGAAATCCTCGGAGAAATCACTGGAGATGCGGCTCCTGATGAACTCATTACCCAACTTTTTAGCCAATTCTGTTTAGGAAAATAAGAAAAATCCATGATCCTTCATTCGGTCATGGATTTTATTGTCTTATTAGTAATCTGGTCTTAAGACACCTGTTACAGTTGCCTTGGTCGCTTCGTAGTCGCCATCTACGACGACTTTGATAATGCGTTTGGCATCTTCTTCTGGTGCTGGAACTAGAGGTAATCGAGTTGGGCCAGCTTCAAATCCCATATAGTTCAAAACTGCCTTAACTGGAGCAGGACTTGGATAAGAGAAGAGGGCATTGACTTTAGGAATGAATTTACGCTGAATAGCTGCAGCTTTCTTCATATCACTTTCTGCAATAGCAGTAAACATCTCGTGCATTTCATCCCCATTTGTATGGGATGCAACAGAAATAACCCCATCCGCACCAAGGTTCATGGCATGGAAAGCATCTCCATCCTCACCTGTATAAATCAAGAACTCTTCTGGCTTGTGCTCAATCAAGTAAGCCATATTGGCCAAGCTGGTACATTCTTTGACACCAATAATATTTGGATGGTCAGCTAAGCGAAGCATGGTTTCTGGAGTCAATTCGACAACTACACGCCCTGGAATGTTATAGATAATAATTGGTAGGTCAGAAGCATCTGCAATGGCTTTAAAATGCTGATACATTCCTTCTTGAGAAGGTTTGTTGTAGTAAGGCACAATAGCAAGTCCAGCAGCAAAACCGCCGAATTCCGCGACTTCTTTGACAAACTCGATAGAGTCACGCGTATCATTGGTACCAACACCCGCAATCAAAGGAACGCGTCCATTGACAATCTTTTGTACAGCCGCAAACAACTCCAACTCTTCATCGTGAGTCAAGGTTGGACTCTCAGCAGTGGTCCCTGCGAGAAGAATTCCATCCGTATGATGAGCCAACAAATGCTCAATCAAGGCTGGAATAGCATCAAAGTTGATGGAACCATCCTGATGGAAGGGGGTAATAAAGGCTGTGATGATTTTACACTCTTTTAAATCTTGATAAGACATGAAAACACCTCTCTATTTCAAAGAAGGAGTTCATCTGAACTCCTAAACGATATGACTATTTTAATTCAAATTTCAATTCAGCTGTTGGACGAACCAAGCCACGTTCATGAAGAGTTTCAGCAATCTGAACTGAGTTCCAAGCAGCACCTTTGAGCAGGTTGTCTGAAACAACCCACATGTGGATTCCTTTTTCAGCATCCAAGTCTTTACGGATACGACCAACAAAGGTATCACGCGAACCAACTGCATTGATAGCTTGAGGATAAATTTGATGAGCTACATCATCTTCAAGAACAGCACCCGGGAAGGCTGCGATAGCTGCTTTGACTTCTTCGATTGGAGCCACTTCTTTTGTTTCGATATAAACAGACTCAGAGTGAGCTGATAAGACTGGAATACGAACACATGTTGCTGAAACGGCAATACTATCATCTTCCATGATTTTCTTAGTTTCCTTAGTCATCTTCATCTCTTCATAAGTGTAATCATTGTCAGTGAAGACATCAATTTGTGGAAGAGCATTGAAGGCGATAGGATAATGTTTCTTGTCACCACCTGAAGGCAAGATTTCGGCATGCAAATCACGTGGGGTTACACCATCATTCAAGACTTCACGAAGTTCACGTTGTGTCTCAAGAATTGCTCCCATACCAGCACCTGAAACTGCTTGGTAAGTTGAAACAATGATACGGTCCAAGCCCCATTTTTGGCGAACTGGCTCAAGAGCCACCATCATTTGAATTGTTGAACAGTTAGGGCAGGCAATGATTCCATTGTGGGCATCAAGTGCGTGAGCATTGACCTCTGGAACAACCAAAGGAACGTCTGGATTTTGACGGAAGTAAGATGTATTATCTACTACTACCGCTCCAGCTTTCACTGCGTATGGTGCATACTTAGCTGATGTAGAACCACCTGCTGAAAAGAGAGCAATATCAACTCCTTCAAAAGCTGTTTCAGTCGTTTCTTCAATCGTAATATCTTGATCTTTAAATTTCAAAGTCTTGCCTGCTGAACGTGCAGAAGCAAGTAAACGAATTTTATCGATTGGAAGTGTTGATTCTTCCAACATTTTTATCATCTGAGCACCGACAGCACCTGTCGCGCCGACTACAGCAACTGTATATCCCATAAATAACCTCTTTCGGAATTTTCTAAAAATTTCTATAATAGAAGTATTATACTACTTTTTCCATGAATTGCAAAGCTTTTTCATCATTTTTTGGAAAATAAAAATCCCCAGTCGTTAGACTAGGGACTAAGAGGCATCTTCATGTGATGAGCAGGTTCACACAACTCATCAAGGTCCGCTCCTGCGTTATGACCTCCTTATGCTCAATAGTAGTCCGAAGACTACCTATCGACTCATCGCATATTCTATATTACTAGAGATACTTGATTTTGTCAATAAGAAATTTTTTCGATCGAGTATAACAAAAAACTCTCGTATTCAAGAGTTTCCCTATACATATCATGCTAATTGCCGGGATTGAACCGGCGACCTCATCCTTACCATGGATGCGCTCTGCCAACTGAGCTAAATCAGCTTACTTAAGTAAGTATACTATAATCAGAAAAACTTGTCAAGTTTTCTTAGAAATTTTCCATAAGAAAAAGCCAGGTAAAGGCTACCTAGCTTGTCCTGTTCTATTTGCTTAAATCGATTCGACGACCAATTTTACCGATAATAATCGCTCCAATAATCAATGAGGCAAATTCACCAATTCCTGTTGTAAACCAAGTAAGGAAGAATGGTAATTCTGCTACAATATTTAACTCTGCAGCGATAGTAAACATGGAAATTGAAAAGAGGATTGAAAAGAAGAAATGATCTTTTCGAATCAATCCGTTAAAGAGGTAATCCTTGCTATATTTTGCAAAAAGCCAAACACCTAAACTGAGGAATACTAAGGTTGAACCACCACCAACAAAGACATCTAGCAGTCCGAAGCTAAAGAAATTAGCAATCATACAACCGATAGTAACTCCGATGATGTACTTGGGATTGTAAAAAGCCATAAAGTTCATCATTTCTGAAATACGAAACTGATAAGCACCATAGCTAATGGCATTTAGAGGCGGTGTGACAGTCAAAACGACATAGATAGCAGCGACGATTGCAATATCTGCAACATCACGAATAGTTAATTTTTTCATCTTTTCTCCTTTGGCGGGTTGTCCGCGTGTAATATGCTTGGTGAAAGAAGCTAAGCACCAAGGGTTGACTCATTCAACCTTACTAGTATAGCACAATAGCCTGCTTTATGCTATACTTAAAACATGAAAATTTGTATTCAAAAATTTTTTAACAATGAAATCTTAGCCTATCTCTTTTTTGGCCTTGCAACAACTCTAGTTTCGATTCTCTCGCGATTGGTCATTTATCAACTAACTCATCAGGAACTTCTTGCTACGGCCTTGGCAAATATATTTGGTATCCTATTTGCCTTTATCACAAATGATAGGCTTGTATTTAAGCAAGCAAGGAAGAATCGGCTTATCCGTTTAGTGAAATTTTTTCTTGCCCGCCTTTCTACTTTTCTGTTAGACTTGTTTTTAACTTTTCTCTTTGTAACTCAATTCCCTCATATCATAGGGCAATTTGTAAACGAAAATCCTGATAAGGTAAATGCAATTGAAACAATAATTGCACAAATACTCATTATTATCATCAATTATATCTTGAGCAAGATCTATATTTTTAGAAAATAATGCTCCATTTATGAGCCTTTTAATTGCCTTCTATAATGATTTAGGATACAATGAAACACGAAACATTGAAAGGAAAACAGTATGTTAAAAAATCTAAAATCGTTCTTGCTTCGAGGAAATGTTATTGACCTTGCTGTCGGTGTTGTCATTGCCTCTGCTTTTGGTGCTATCGTTACTTCACTTGTAAACGACATTATCACTCCTCTTATTTTAAATCCCGCTTTGAAAGCTGCTAAAGTCGAACGTATCGCTCAACTTTCTTGGCATGGAGTCGGCTATGGTAACTTTTTAAGTGCTATTATCAATTTTATCTTTGTGGGTACCGCCCTCTTCTTTATTATCAAGGGTATTGAAAAAGCACAGAAACTGACTGGTATAAAGGAAGAAAAAACTGACGAAAAAAAACCAACCGAATTGGAAGTCCTTTAAGAAATCAAAGCCCTTCTTGAGAAAAAATAATCGATTAAAAGGATCTAGCACAAAGCTAAATCCTTTTTCTTTACTCTTTGGGCAACTTGCCTGCTTTTTCTAGCATCTTCTTGATAAGATAAGGCATCTTAACATTCTCCCGCCCTTTTTTCTCAATCAGTTTTTTCACAAATTCCGGCATTTGTAAATCTTGAGATTCAGCCAAAATGTTTTTCGTCTCGTCTGAAGGAACTAACTCATCAAAGGTCTCTTCTTCTGGGAGAAATTCCTTAAACTCTTGATGTTCATTGGCTCTAACTGTATTGACCAAGGCATCAATCAAGCGAGAATCTGTATTTGGCATTGGTGGACGATGGTAGTTTACCCCAAATTCCTGACACAAGTCATAACATTCCACATCATTATCAAACAAGACTTCAATGTGCTCACTGATAAAGCTGATTGGAACAAAAATATAATGGTCTGGATGTTCTGTCTGTTCTCTGAGATACTCCAAAACATCTGGCTTAATCCATGGAATCCCAATATCACTCTCACTTTGCCAGGTATTTGTATATTGATCGGAACTCAAACCTAGTTTTTCAGCAACTAACTTGCTATTTTCGAAAATTTGATCGATATAAGGATCTCCAAAATCCAAGGCAAAAATGGGCACACTATGGGCTGAAAAGATGACTTTAAAGCTATCCTGCTTTACTTCTTCTTTTAAAATTTTAGCAATTTCATCTGCCCAATAGTTTAAAAGTGCTTCTTCCTGATACCAGTCCTTAATGACCAAAAATTGAATTTGTTTGCTTTCTAAAAATTTTTCATAGCCCATGACAGAGTAGAAAGAATAATGAGGCTCCAAAATCAAACAAATACACTGTTCAATTCCGTCTGCTTCCATTTGACCGATCACATCTGGAATAAAGGGACTGGAAAACTTATTAGCAAAGTAGACACTGTATTCATTCCCCAGCCTAGCTTCTACCAAGGCAACCTCTTGACGGGTAATTTTTTGCAGAGGCGTGCCTCCAATTCGTACATAATTATCATAGAGAGTCTGAATCTCGTGGTCTTGAGGTCTCACTCCACGACGAATATTTGTGAAAAAATCAGCTACACCTTCAAAGGTAATCTCTTCTGGCGAACCGAAGGTCATCATTAAAATTGCTTTTTTCATAATCGCTTCCTTGTGATGTTTTTATCAAGTTTATTTTATCATGAATCCACTGATAAGTAAACGCTAACATAGCAGATTGCCCTAACTTCTGTCTTTTGTTTTTCTCTTCTTTCTATGATACAATGGAAAAAATAAATTCAAAAGGAGTTTTTTATGACTTATCCAAATCTCTTGGACCGCTTCTTAACCTACGTTAAGGTCAACACGCGCTCTGATGAACACTCTACTACTACTCCAAGTACACAGAGTCAGGTTGACTTCGCAACAAATGTCCTAATTCCTGAAATGAAACGTGTTGGACTGCAAAATGTTTACTATCTACCGAATGGTTTTGCTATTGGAACCTTGCCAGCCAATGATCCATCTTTAACACGTAAGATTGGCTTCATCTCCCACATGGATACTGCTGATTTTAATGCTGAAGGAGTCAATCCACAGGTAATTGAAAACTACGATGGTGGTGTGATTGAACTTGGAAATTCTGGTTTTAAACTGGATCCAGCCGACTTCAAGAGTCTTGAGAAATATCCAGGCCAAACGCTCATTACAACTGATGGAACAACCTTGCTAGGTGCTGATGACAAGTCTGGTATTGCTGAGATTATGACAGCTATTGAATATCTGACTGCTCATCCTGAAATCAAACACTGTGAGATTCGTGTTGGTTTTGGTCCAGATGAGGAAATCGGTGTTGGTGCTAATAAATTTGATGCAGAAGATTTTGATGTGGATTTTGCCTACACTGTTGATGGTGGTCCACTAGGTGAACTTCAGTACGAGACTTTCTCAGCCGCTGGTGCTGAATTGCATTTCCAAGGCCGTAATGTCCACCCTGGTACTGCCAAAGGGCAGATGGTCAATGCCCTTCAGCTAGCAATTGATTTTCATAATCAACTTCCAGAAAATGACCGACCTGAGTTAACTGAAGGTTACCAAGGTTTTTACCATCTAATGGATGTGACAGGTAGTGTTGAGGAGGCGCGTGCAAGCTACATCATTCGTGATTTTGAAAAAGATGCCTTTGAAGCGCGTAAAGCATCCATGCAATCTATCGCTGATAAGATGAATCAAGAACTTGGGAGCAACCGTGTCACTCTCAACTTGACAGACCAGTACTACAATATGAAAGAAGTCATTGAAAAAGATATGACTCCAATTACCGTTGCTAAAGCCGTTATGGAAGATCTAGGTATCACGCCTATTATCGAACCAATCCGGGGTGGAACAGACGGCTCTAAGATTTCCTTTATGGGAATCCCAACTCCGAATATCTTTGCAGGTGGCGAAAATATGCACGGACGTTTTGAATACGTTAGCCTTCAGACTATGGAACGTGCAGTTGATACCATCATTGGCATCGTAGCTTATAAAGGCTAAAAAGACGAGGTGGCTCAGCTACTTCGCCTTTCTGTTTATTCTACTGCTTTTTCTTGATTACCAGTGCTTGTTGTAGATTCAGTTGATCCCTTTTCTGAAGTTAATTCAGCAGGTTTAGAATCTCTTGTGTTGCTTGCTTTGTTTTCGTCGCTAGCAGTTTCGCTGTTAGATTCTGTAGTTGCGTTTGGTTGGTTCTCAGCACTGGTGTTATCACCATTTGCTTCAGCATTTCTTGCTGGACTTGTTTCTTCACTTGCGCTAGCTTTTGACTGGATTTGGTGATTCAAAACTAGAATAGCTTTTGTCAATTCAAGTAAAGCTGCTTTGTCTTTACTCTTAGCAGAAAGTTGATCTAGTAATGCATCCACTTTATCAAAGTCCTCATCAGAACCATTATTACTTTCTAAATAAGAGTGAAGCGACATGAGAATATCGTAGAGTTTTTGATAGAGTACAAGTGTCTGAGAATCTTGCTCAGCATTTTCCTTTTCTTGTTGAAGGGCGCTAGCGATACGAGTCAAAACATCTTTTACCTGACTGTTTACTTCATCCAAGTCTGCATCAGCCTTGTTTGTGGCAGCTTTTAGATTTTCTACTTCTTCTGCCAAGGATTGTCTGATTCCTTCTTCATGGATTTGTTCCAAGAGTTGATTTGCCTTGTTCAAAAGACTTTCTACTTCTTCCTTGCTGACATGATTGACATATTCTTCTTTTTTAAGATCAGGATAAAGATCTTTCAAAAATTCATAAATCGCTTGCTTAGCAGATTGGTTATCAACTTTTTCTTTATCTAAAACTGTTTCATTTACTTTTGCAGTAGCTGGCTGATTTTTCAAAGCCTCTTCTACTTCTTGTTTTGTTTGGTAAATGCTTGGGAACAGTTTATTCAAGTCCACAGCCTTACGGAAGGATTGAGATTGATATAAAGTAAAAGTCAAATTAGCTACTTTATTACGAAGCTCATCACTTAAACGACCATCGTTTACATGCTCATAGAAGTACTTGATGTATTCCACTGTTGTATCACCAGTACGGTCATTAAAGTCTTGAAGAGCTTGAAGTTGTGGTTCAACCGCTGCTAAAGCAGCCTCATCTTTAGCCAACTTAGCTTCCTGGAGTCGAACGAGAAGGTCTTTCTTAGGAAGTCCATAAGTATCTGTATCTAGCGTATTGATTTTATCAATCAAGGCCTGATATTTCTTATCTAAAGCACTTGTTTCAACAGGTTTGACACTTTCATCAATATGGATATATTGCTTATCAAAGAGGTCAAGTGTTTTTAGATAACCTGCTGTAGAGTTAGTTAGTTGCTAGTTTCTTCATATTTTCAGTAAACTGACCTAAAACTAACTCAATCTGTCTTTGTTTGATTGGATCGTCTTTATAGACGTTTCGACTTTCAGCAAGAAGTTGATCTACTTTTGCTAAAACTGTTTTCTCATCAAAGGCCCCAGGCTGATAGTTGGATTTCAGGGCTGGAATTTTGTTTTTCAAGGCTACTTCATAGCCCTTAGTTTGAACCTTGATGTAGTGATTGTGGTCTCCATGACTCATGACAAAACCTGATTCATCTTCAGCGATAATACGATTAGCATCAAATCCGTATCCATCTTCTTCATGTTTCTCATGTGAAGTTCCTGGATTGATTGGAAGAGATGGAGAAGGTGTTGCTAGACTATTGTTTGGAAGAGTCGGTTGCCCAATTTGATTTGATTTTGGAATGTAATGGAAATGATCACCATGTCTTACAATATAAGCTATAGCCGTTTCTTCAATGATATCTTTTGGATTAAAAATATAACCATCAGATACTGAAGAGAGCTCCTTACTTGTCGTTAAAGAAGAAGGATTGCTTGAAAGACTGCCTAGACTAGACACTACTTCATTTGTAGAAACTGTAGAACCAGTTCCACTGATAGACACCATTCTGGCAATCTTTTCTTCTAAGGCAGAAAGCTTGCTGTAAGGAATAAAGTGGTAATGGTCGCCATGCGGAATCGCAACTCCATTTGGTGTAAGACTGATAATCTTAGCAGGGTCAAAGACCAAGCCATCTGATTCACTGTAACGTTGGGCGCTAGGTGAATCATAGAGTTCCTTCAAAAGACTCTGGAGATTTTCAGATTTATTTGCTGGCTTGCTAGTTGATCCTTTTGCTACAGATTGCGTGTTATTGTCACTAGCTGTTGAAGAATAGCTTAACTGACTCGGTTCATATTTTTTCCAGCCAGATGTGCTTTAGCTGCTGCTAATTCACTAGCAGATAAATCGCTTTTGGGAATGTAGTGATAGTGACCTCCATGAAGAACGATATAAGCATTACCCGTATCTTCGATAATATCAGCTGGATTAAAGACATAGCCATCATTTGTCGTATATCGTCCCTGAGACCTTGATACAGCAACATTAGAGTTAACCTTCTCATTATCTTTGACATGTTCTTGTTTTTGACGATTGATTTCATCTTTGGTTCGAACATTATCAGCATGAGCTACATCTTTCAGGTAGACATAATATTTTCCATCGACCTTGATGATACAACCACCCTTGACTTCATTGACAATATCAGCGTCTTTAAGTTGGTAGTTTGGATCCTTCATCAAGAGTTCTTCACTAAAGAGGTCATCATAAGGAACTTTCCCATTATAGTAATGATAGTGGTCACCGTGTGACGTTACATAGCCCTGACCTGTAATTTTGATTACAATTTGCTCAGCCTGAATTCCTTCTTTCTGGCTAACCTGGTCTGGTGTCAAGTTTTCACTTTTCTGACTTGACTGGCTGCCATCCACATAAGAGACACGATTATTGTCCTTATTTTCCTGCGAACGATGCTGGTTTTGTCCATAGGCACATAGACTCAAGGATACGATAACAGCTGATCCAGCTGCTATATATTTTTTACTGAATTTCATAAATCCCTCATTTCAATAAATGATGAAACTTTTTCTTAACTTCTTTTTTCTCGGTTAAACAATTTTTCTAAACCGCTTATTTAACCATTTAATTAACCAGTAAATAGTTTACTATTTAAAATTATAGAGAAATGAAATAAGAATAGGACAAATTGATCAGGACAGTCAAATCAATTTCTAACAATATTTTAGAAGTCAAGGTGTACTATTCTAGATTCAATCTATTATACTTCTGTCAAGTTTCTGTTACTTTCTTCTAAAAAAGAGAAGCAACACGAAAGGTTACTTCTCCATAAAATATGCTTCATTCTTTTTACTACTATATAGGAGTCGGTTGACTCTCTTTTAACAAAGCCAAGAGCCTATCTAATTCTGCTGAAATAGTGTTACTGTCTTTCGTTCCGAAAAGAAGACTGCTGTTTAGACCAGACAATGTCTCCATAGCATTTTGGCGAGTACGAGAATCTGTTACTTTTTCTAGCAAGGTCTCCGCCTCTGCTATCTTAACGTCAATAACAGAACGCTCTACTTGTGGAACTTCATCCTCATCTGTAGTATCTTCAGCTTCTTCCTCTGTCTCTTCCGCATCAGTGCTTGGTCTATAAAGATTATCTGCTGAAGGATTTAAACCAGCGTGATTCTCTTTTTCATCAGATTCAGAATGAGTTGGCTCACTTACTTCATCATGTTCCTTATCTTCATCAGGTTTACCGTTTTGGTCTGCCTTATTTTTACGAACATGGTCGCTAGCATTACCCCAACCATTATCTGAATGAGGACGTTGGTCAGGATGTTCAACGTAGTATTTCACTGTCGCAAATAAATCTTCTAAGGTATAGCCTTCAGGAGCTGAGTAAAGTCCTTCATCAAACCATGCAAACTTAAGGTTATGATAGTGATCAAAGTGAGGAATTATAAAGTGACCATTTTGTACAGCTACAGTATACTGTAAATGATTCGGTATTTTTTCTAATGGTACCTTTTTCTCAGCTTTTACGCGGTTATAGATAGCTTCTGTCCCTGTTGCCTCTGGTTTTGCTTCTGTTGCTTCAGTAGAATTTGGAGCTTGTAAGCCTTTTTCTTTAGCATAAGCCTGAGCTGCTGCTCTTTCAGCTTCAGATAAGCTGTCTTTTTTAATCCAGTGGCTATGGTTCAAGTGTGGAGTGACGTAGGCATTTCCTTCATCACTTTCAATATCATGCTCATCAAAGATATAGCCATCCTCTGTTGTATATTTACCTGCTAATTTCGCTAATTTAATTTCATCGTCTGTATAGGCAATTTGAGCATTTGGTTTGCCAAGTCGCTCTGGATGGGTAATTGGTGCTAGGAATGCCAATAAATCATCTACCAATTTTACTTTATTAGAAGATTCATCATTCAAGCGCTCTGCTAATTTGTCTAAAGTTTGGAAATCAGAAACGCGACCTTTATTTTCAGACAAGGCTTTATGAGCCTGGGTTAACAGATTGTAGGCTTTATCATAAAATTCTTGGTCACGAGAAGCGACATTTTCTTTTTTAGCAACTAGAGCATGTGTCTCTTGAGTTTTCTTAGACAAGAGATTTTCAATAGCATCAATCTTATCCTTAGCCAAGTCTTTAGCAAAAACATAGTGACTGACACCAGCAATTTCCACAACATATCCTTCCCCAACTTTTCTAACAACCTGTTCTACTGTAAAATCAGTTTGTTTTTTCTCAGTTGATGGTTGAGCTTGCGGTTTTGGTGCTGGTTTCAAATAATTCATTCCCGGCAAGACTGCACCATTTTGTCCCTTAATAGCTATCATACGAGCCAATTTTTCTTCCAAAGGTGACATTTGTGAATAAGGGATAAAGTGATAATGGTCTCCGTGCGGTACAGCAACACCATTAGCTGTACGATTTGTTATTTGTGCCGGGTCAAATACTAGTCCATCCGATTCTACATGGCGTTCTGATAAGGGTTTAGCATACAATTCACGTAAAAGGCTTGGAATGTCTTCCCCTTGATTTTGATGATAAGTTGGAGTGACAGTCAAATTGTGGTTCTCTGACAAGCTTGGTTGAGCTGGATTTGCATTATGACTAGAACTTGAAGAAGGACGAGACCCCTGCTTCCCATTCCAATAGGCTTGGGCTGCAGCCAATTCTCCTGCAGACAAATCACTCTTAGGAATATAGTGAAAATGATTTCCATGCGGTACAACAAAAGCGTCACCTGTATCTTCAATCACATCTGTTGGACTAAAGACATACCCATCATCCGTTGTATAGGCTCCTCCAGTTGCTCTATTCGGTGCCTGCGTATTGAGATTAAAGTTTGCTTTAATGGCTGAACTTGGTTTCGCAGGACTGCTTGGTTTCGTATTATCAGAATGCTTTTGAACTGGCTGACCTCCAATTGGTAGATTTCGAGCCAATTTTTCTTCCAAGGCAGACATTTGCGAATAAGGAATGAAATGGAAATGATCTCCGTGAGGTACTGCCACACCATTTGCAGTACGTTTTGTAATCTGTGCTGGGTCAAATACTAATCCATCAGACTCCACATGACGTTGGCTAAGTGGCAAAGCGTACAATTCTTGAAGGAGACTAGCTAAATCCTCATTTTGACTCTCAGGAGTTGTTGTAAGATTTTGAGGAGTTTCAGATGGACTCGTTCTCACACTAGATCTTGTTTCTCCCCTGCTAGAACGATATTCAACCGTACTTAATTGACCGCCTTTTCCAGATAAGAAGGCTTGGGCAGCAGCTAATTCACTGGCAGACAAATCACTCTTAGGAATATAGTGGAAGTGATTGCCATGAGGAACAATATAGGCATCGCCTGTATCTTCAATGATATCAGAGGCATTAAAGATATAACCATCATCCGTTGTATAACGTCCTTGGGCTCTGGCTGCAACTACCGCCTGATTGTTTGAACCGCCACCGTGATTACTACTATGTTCCTGCTTCTGACGTTTAATCTCTTCTTTTGTCCGAATATTATCCGCATGGGCCGCATCTTTAAGGTAAACATAGTATTTACCGTTTACCTTAATGACATAACCACCCTTGATTTCATTGACAATGTCTGAATCCTTCAACTGATAATTCGAATCTTTCATGAGGAGCTCTTCACTGATGATGGCATCATAAGGAACCTTGCCATTATAGTAATGATAATGGTCTCCATGAGAAGTCACATAACCTTGATCCGTAATCTTGATAACAATTTGTTCAGCATTGATTCCCTCTCTCTTACTGACTTCATCTGGTGTTAAGTTCTCTGCCTTTTGACCAGCCTGATTACCATCTATATAAGCAACTCGATTAGACTCTTTCTTAGCCTGACCAGCTTGGTAACGACCAAGTTCATAGGAACAAACACTTAGGGCAAGAACTGCCACTGAACCTGCTAGATATTTTTTATTGATTTTCATTTTTTCCTCACTTTAATTCTTCTGCTAGAACACTTATATTTTCTTCAAGATTTTCTAAATAGGTCTTGTCATTTTGTGGGTCTGCCTCTAAAGGATTCAGAGTTTTAAGACCTACACCTGTTGATTTGACAAGAGTTTCAGCTACTTTTGAAGAAGCGTTACTTTCTGTAAAAATCGTTTTAACCTTATAGGTTTTAACAAATTCCTGAATTTCTGTTAGTTGTCTTGGACTTGGTTCTTGTTCCGGAGAGATACCTGCAATACCAAGTTGATTGAGTCCAAATCGCTTAGCTAAATAAGAAAAGGCTGTATGTTGTGTTACAAATGTTTTCTGAGTCGCTTTTTCAAATTTAGGCTGGAATTTCTTAGTCAATTCTTGAGCTTTTTTGATAAAGGCTTGCGCATTTTTTTGGTAAGTTTCTTTATGCTCACTATCCGCCTCCGAAAGCTTATCAGCGATAATCTGAGCTTCTTCGCCAGCTTTTTCAGGATCTAGCCAAGTGTGAGGGTCATAGAGCGTTTTTTCATCAACTCCATCCCCTGCTTCTACATCTTCTAGCCCTGGGACGCGGTCTAAAGTCATTCCCTCTGAAGCCTCTAAAACCTTCACTTTGGATTTTTTTAGATTGGGATCTAAACTTCCTGCCCAAGATTCGAGCGTATGTGAATGGTAAACAAAGACATCTGCATCATAGATGGCTGCGATATCATTTGCCGAAGGTTCAAAGGAGTGAATCCCACTACTTGACTGAATCATCCGAACATCATTCAAGTCACCAGATACTTCCTTAACCATAGCATAGATAGGATAAAAACTGGTCACAATTTTCATCCCCTTTCCTGTCTGACTTTCCTTTTGACTACAGGCTCCTAGCAATAAAAGAAAGACACTTAACAAGACTAAAAATAAATTTTGTTTCTTCATGAACAACTCCTTAACTGTTTAATTAACTAGTAAACATTCTACTCCTAAAAACTTAATCTGTCAAGATATTTTTAGAAAAAATTTGAAATTTCTTTCACATATAAAAATCTGCTGAGTTTCAACAACTCAACAGACTTTTACTTTATTCTTCTATGGTAGAATGCTTATAGCCATAAGTGAAGTAAATAATACTTCCTACTAACAAGGCAACTAGGAAAGCAATCCAAGTTTCCATATTATACTGTAACATAAAGGATAAACAAATGATGATTGATAAAATCGGTAACAGGGGTACCAAGGGTGTTTTAAATTCCCCAGCTTTTGGCATCCCTTTTTCTTTCCGTAAGCGAATCAGGCCGTAAGCCAGCATGATTAAGTAGGCCAAGGTACAAATGTTTAAGAAGGCTGCAATACTAGCTAGCGGGAAGATTCCTGCTGCTACTGCTGAAGCTAGACCTGTTAAAATAGTAGCATTCTTTGGTACCTTGCTAGTCTTCGTTAGTTCTTTAAAGGCGGCAGGCATTAAGCCATCGCGCGCTAAACTGTAAATCATACGCGATAGGGCATAGGTCATCGAGATACAAACTGTAATCAAGGTCAAGATAGCCACTAATGACACATAGTTGGCTGCCCAACTGATCCCAACGCTACGAAGGGCAAAGGCAACGGCATCATTGACATTTAAATGACTATAGTGAACCACACCAGTCAAAACAAGGGTCACCAAGGCATAGAGAATGGTTACGATAGAAAGCGATAAGACAATCCCTCTAGGAATATTTTTTTGAGGAATCTTGACCTCATCTACAGCCATAGAGATGGATTCAAATCCCAAAAAACCGAAGAACATTAAGGAGGCACCAGCCATAATACCAGTACTAGCACCATAGATTTGTCCAAAACCATAAGGAGCAAAATTACTCCAATTATCAAGTTTGATATGCCAAATTCCTACTAAAACAAAGAGAGCTAAAGCCGAGAATTTCAAAATAACTAGAATAGAATTAAAGCGTAAGGCTGCTTTAGCATTGAGTAAAACAAGCGAGGTCACCAATACCAAGACAAGAATAGGCAATAAATCAACAAATGTCCCTGCTTGAGGATTAAAGGTACCATTTAAAGGCTGAGGAAGGGCTATCCCGTATTGAGAGAGCAAGCCTTTAAAATAAGCTGCCCAACCCGAAGCTACGCCTGATATGGCTGTCATGAACTCCATCATGGTTAACCAACCAGCCAACCAGGCTGGGAATTCTCCTAAAATAGCATAGAGATAACTGTAGGCACCACCTGTAGCAGGTACTCGTGAAGCAAATTCTGCAAAAAAGAGGGCTGATAATCCCACACACAAGGCAGAAATGACGATTGAAATCACTAGGGCTGGACCAGCAAGTGTGGCAGCTGCAGTACCTGTAATTGTAAAGATGCCTGTCCCTACCATGGCTCCGATACCCAGCAAAATCAAATCCCATAACTTCAAATGCCTGTGCATCTCCGTTTTATCCAAACTTACATTCTTTGTTCTAAATATATTCATATTTCTTCTCCAAATAAAATGATGATTCTATTTTACCATAAATATAGGAAATTTGTGACTATTTATAAAATATTTTTCTAAAAAAAAATCTGACTACATCTTGTAATCAGATTTTTATCGATTCTAGTTCATTTCTTTAAATGCTGCTTCTGCATCCGCATTACTGATAGCACCAAATTGAATCTTTCCAATCTTTCCTTGACTATCAATTAGGTATTCTGTAGGAATGCTTCGAATTTGATAAGCTTGGAAGGTTGTTGCTTTAGTATCATAAAGAACTGGGATATCTTTATATCCTTGTTCTTGGAACCATTGTGGGAATTGATTAACAGTTTTTTCACCTTGAATTCCTGGTGCAATGACAGTAAGAATTTCAAAATCGCGATCTGGTTTTGCAGCTAATTCCATCAACTCAGGCATACTTTTCTTACATGGACCACACCAGGAAGCCCAAAACTTCAAGTAAACCTTTTTACCCTTAAAATCAGATAACTTGACTTCTTTACCATCCATGGATTGCAAGGTGAAGTCTGGAGCATCTTTCCCAACAGCAATTTGCTGTACAGGCGTTTCTTGTTTTGGCTGTTGTGGGGCTTGAGTTTTTTTAGTTTCTTCCTCACCACAGGCTATCAATACAACTAATGACAAGAGACTTAAGCCAGCAAACATTACTTTTTTCATCATTTTCTCCTTTATTCAAAAATTCCAGCTAGAACATTTACTTGTCCTAATAGTAACAAAATTCCCATTAAAATAATGAGGAAACCACCAATTTTCTTCATTAGCATCATATGACGTTTGATTTTACTAAAATAAGGCATGACTAGACCTGAAGCTAGAGCCAAGACCAAGAAAGGAAGAGCCATCCCCAGAGTGTAAATAAGAGTATAGATAGCACCTTGCCAAGCTCCATTGCCTCCAGAAGCCGCAAGCGCTAAAACAGAACTTAAAACTGGACCAATACAAGGCGTCCAACCAAAGCTAAAGGTAATACCGAGTAAAAAGGCTGACCAATAACGATTGGCTTCTGATTTCTTAAAAGTAAAGCTTTTTTGAACCTCTAATTTCTTAAAATGAAAAATTTCCATCTGGTGAAGTCCCAAAATGATAATAATTGTTCCCATAACATATCGAAACCAATTTGCATAGAGAATATGACCAAAGTAACCAGCACCAAAGCCTAGAATAAAGAAAATGAGTGAAATACCTGCGATAAAGCAAAGTGTTCGAATCAAGCCTGACCAGAGAACCTTTCTCCCAAATAAAGAAAAGCTTTTTGCGCTTTCCTGATCATCCAATAAAATCCCAGCATAGACTGGCAGAAGAGGAAAAATACAGGGAGAAAAGAAGGACAAGACCCCTGCTAAAAAAACGGAAATTGAAAATACTATCGTTTCCAATAAAGAACCAACTTTCTTAAGATTTCTAATCCTATTTTACTATATTCAATTTCATTTGTATGCTTTCTGCTACGCAAAATCGTATCGGGCACTACTGGACCAATCTTTTCTTTTGCTAGTCAAGGCGGATCTTATCCCCCAAAATAGCCAAAAAGCAACGACAAGGGTTACTCGTCGCTGCTTTTGTGAACGAAAATGTCTTTTAGATCTGACATTTCATAAATCAAGTTTTACTTGAGTTTGGCAAGGATTACTTTAAGCTCCTCTACTAGTTTAGCTTCTGTCTCTGCTGAGCCATTTTCCTCTTTCACGAAATCAAGGGTTTCTTGGAGAAGGTTTTGGGCTTTAGCAAGGACTTTTTTATCTACTTTTTCTGCATCTAGCTGTCCAAGAACTTTTGTCAATTCCGTGCTTAATTGCTGGATTTCTGACTCTTTCTTACGGCGAACCAACCAGAAGGCAATCACACCTAGAAGGGCGAGTAGACCGACTACAATCACTCCTGCTGGAACTGAGTTTGTTTCAGTCATCTTATCTGAATCCTTACTATCTTCCGTTCCTTGTTTGGCATCTTTCTTGTCCTGTGCAGGCTTGCTGTCGCTAGCATTTGCTTTCACATCTTTGAGAGAGTCCAAGGCAGCCTTCACAGACTCTACTGCAGTACGTAGACCTTGCTCTGTCAAGGCACTATCTTCCAGAGCTTTTTGAGCATCTAGGAGGACCGCCTTGGCTGCATCGATTTTCGGATTAGATACTGTTGCCAAAGCTTTCAAGCGTTGGTCTAACTCTTGAGTCAAGGCACGAAGTTCAGACTTGTCAACTTGCTCTTGAGCTGGAGCTTGCGTGCTCGTTGAGCTAACTGAAGGACTTGCTGCCGCTCTAGGTGCTTGAGTCGGAGCTGGAGCAGGACTTGCAGGTTGACCCGAAGCAGTTGGTTGAGACGGTTGTGGAGCTGGCTCAGATGGAGCTGTTGGAGTCTCAGTAGCTCCTTGGTCTGGCTGAGTAGGAGTAGATGGTTGCGATGTTACGTTATACGAATCGGGAATTGGATAATATCGTTTTGATGGCAAGCTGACTGGTGTTGAAGAAGCACTAACTTCACTATTACCATGTTTAGCTGTCGCACTTACTTGAGTTCCTGCACTAGCCGCATTATGGGAAATTGTAACAACACCACTTACTCCATCAATGCTGACACCTGATTTTGTTGGTGTTAGGCTCCAGCTTGACCCTGATTTCGTAGCTACAACTTTGTCGCTTCCAATGCTAATTTCTACATGGTCTGCATTCGCACTTGGTGTTACCGTTACATTGGCATTCGCTTCGCTAGAGGCAACTGTTGGTTTTTCAGGTGTTGCTTCTTTAGCTACTGGTGCTGTCGCTCTTCTTTCATCACTAAACCAGGAACCACGTTCTCGTGGATTACCATCGTTTACGTTATTATTTACTTCGATAACAGTGAGTGCTCTAAATTTATCTGTTCCTATCTTATTAACTCCAGACTTATAATCAGACTGGGTAATAGTAATTTGGCGTGCAGAACCATCCCCATCATTATTAGGAGATATATCTTTAGAGGCAAGTATATTATAACCTTCCGGATAAGCTAATCCATCCGTACTCCCTCCATAATTAGAAATATCCGAACCTCCGGTTACCAAATATACTTTCATCTTTGCGCCATTAGGTAATTTAGGAACATAAGGAATTGTCACATCAATATTAGGTTTTTCATTAGCTTTACCTGCTAAGCTCGGGACACTTGCATCTGTACTATCATTTGGTGTATTAATAGTCGGCTTCTGAAAAGGGAGATAGTATCCAAATTGTGTCGTCTGACTACCGCTTGAAGTAGTTACTGTTACATTCAATAAATACTGACCCCTGCGCGGAGTAATTCCGTCGAAAGTCAAAGATGCTTCACTCCCATTGACAGAAGATTCGACCTTTAACCCCATGTTTTCATGACCAGTTACAGATATGCTAGTAATTTTCTCATGATTTGATTTAGCACTAATTTTCAAAATATTACCAAATACTCTATCTCCACCTGGTACTACTAGTATATTAGAAACTTCTATTTGTTTACGTACTGCATTCCATCTCCCAATTGTTAATCCTGCTATATTCCGTCTTTTTCTTACATGAACTCCTCTTTCCTCAGAATTTTCCTCACTATCATTTTTTGACATCATCACTTGATTACCATCTAGTAACTTGTGAGCTTTTTCGACAAGTTCTCCAGAAATCTTTCCGTCGTCTGAAAGTCCTAACTTTTCGTTGATAGTATCTGCTAAGTTTTTAAAAGCTGCTGCCGACTCAGGATTGGATTCTTTCAATCTTTTAGATGCATCTATCAATTTATCATATAACTGATCCCCATCTTCTTCTTGAGATTGATCTATCTTATCTTCTCTATTAGCTTCTTCTTTGATAATTGAGGATTTTTCTTCCAACTCTGGTTGTACTTCTTTTTTATCTTTTTCTACCTCGGACACAGTAGATAATTCACCAGATACAGGTTTAACTACACCATCAACTTTTTCATCACCTTTATTCTCTACTGTTGACTTAGCTTTTCCTTCACTATCTTTAGATGAAGTTCCTGGCTCTTTTTTTCTCTGTCTCTTGAGTGTTTGGTTTAGCTCCTTCTTGTTCTACGTTAAGATTTTGATTGCTTGTATCTGATGGCGGTAAGACAGATGGATTCCCAGTGTTGCCATTTCCATCCTGACTGACCACTTCTGTATTTACTTCCGCCGCCTGGACTTCTGTCGCTGGATTAGCTATAAAAAAGACAGACCCTAGCAAGACTGAGACTGCTCCAATTGAAAACTTGCGTATAGAAAAGCGTTGACGCTCATTCATTTTAAACTGTTTCATAGTTTTTCCTTTCTTTCTACCCTGTCTTTGCTCCTCTAGCCATGTTCATGCAGGCATCAACTCGCAATAAAAACAGGAAAACATGACCTTTTTTCATCTTAAACAAATGACAAAAAGGCCCATTGTCTACTAATACTTCATTATATCAACTTAGTTCCCTTCCTTCAACCTCACTTTGTTTTAGAAAATCGATGATTATATATATATATATATATTTCTTATTTTAAAGGATTTAGAGGCTCCTTATTTGTAAATTTAGTATATTTTTCGTTATTTTCAGAAATTTTAAATTTATATGACATTCAAAAGAAGCTGTTCGTCTTGCTATCTATCGCCAGCAAGAACTATCCTAGACTCAGCAAATAAAAAAACAGGCTCTCTGAAAAATACTTACCTATCACGGAAGGAATAGTTGTTCCTCTTTTTTATTACTAAAATTCAAAGAATTCCAGAGCTTTTTTCAAGAGCAAATCCGTATATTCTGGATCTTCTTGGGCTACTTCTATTTCCCACTGAACTTTTTCCAAATCATCTGTAATCACTCCATCTACTCCTAAGTGAAGCGATTTATTGATAGCTTCTGAATCATTGACAGTCCAGACATAAAGTTTCTGATCCGTTGTCCATAGTTTGCTTACAAAATATTCATCCAAGGTCGAGTACTCCATAGTATATCCTGTCGCCCTTGTTTTAGGAAAGACAGAATTGTAGGGTATGATAAAATAAACTGGCAGTTCGGCATCATACTGTCTTACTTTTTCGACAACATGGTAGTCTAAAGACTGGATTTGATGTCCATAAATCTTGAGCTTTGCAGCATAACGGGCTAAAAAACGGTCCATCATGTCTGGACTATCTTTTTTACTTGTTTTAATTTCAATTAGTAATTTTTGACCAAGCTCGTTGGCTCGACTGAGATAATCTTCAAAGCTTGAAATTTTAGTCTGGTAGCCATTTTCAAAAATATCAATCCCTTTAAGCTCCTCCAAGTTTAAGTCTTGAGGACTTTTATTGATACCTGCTAGATTTTTCAAGTTAGCATCATGCATCATGACAAACTGCCCATCTTTTGTTTCCTGCACGTCCGTCTCCACCAAGTCTGGTTTGAGTTGTGCTGTAGTTTCCAAGGATTCTACTGTATTTTGAATCCCATTTGCATTGGAAACCCCTCGGTGAGAAATAAGCTGAGGTAGATGAACCATGGGAGCCTCCAGATAAATATAACCTTCTAAGGCAAAGAAAAGACTGGCACAAGTCATGACTCCCCATCGCATGATGTGATCTTTTTCTCTCCGAGGAAGCATATCCAGCTCCTTTCCTGTCAAAAATGAAACAAATTTAACCAAAAAATAAGTCAGAGCCATATAATAGAGATTTTTAATCACGACAAAATTCAAAATACCAAGAATCAGAGACTCTCTCTGAGTGATATCATCTACCAAAGTTTGAGCCAATAATAAAGGAATCAAAGGAAGATAAAATAATAAATGTGCTTTGAGCAAGATGTAAAATAAATTCCAAGCATAAAAAGTAACTCTCTTCTTGGTTTTCTCCAAGCTAAACATCACTGCTTCTCGAACAGTCAGCTGATCATATACAATCTTCGGAAGGGCAAACATCAATCTGACAGAGACATAGAGAAAGATAAGAGATAGAAGTAGGATGCTCAGCCACCACATCCAATATTTATCTTCTAAATAAGCTTGGATAAACTCTGGAATGACGATTTTATTAAGATAATAAATCTTCAGCATTTTCCGTATAAAAGGAAAAAGCATAGCTATATAGAAAAAGATAAACAAGGCTTTAGCGCAAGTTAGCCTTTTCATAAATCCAAAACTTTCATGGAAAACCTTGCGGATATACTCAATTAGCCTTCGCTTTTCATTATAGAGGAGATGACGAGCACCAATAAAGAGGAGTCCTATTTGAAAATAAGCAACCAGAAGGTTAATGACAATCAAGGCTAAAAAAGCTAGACTAATCAATGGAGAATGAGTAAGGATGGCTAAGACATTGTTATAGGAAATAAAAAGATAACCTGTCTGATCTAATAAGAAACTAGCCAACCATGAATTGAATGGGACCCACAAATACTCCACTATCATAAAAATCAAGAAAAATAGAAAGAGGATTTTATCAAGATTGAGGTAAATCTGTTTAAGACCCAATTTTTTAGGTTTTTCAGGTTTCATAGGCACTCCTAGTCAAATAATTGAGACAAGTCCAAGCCACCAAAAGGATTGTTTGATAAGCTACTTTCTGTCTCTAACAATTCCCTAGCTTGATCCGACTCTAAGAAGGATTCGTAAACACGCGCCGTCATCCGAGCATCCTCTAAACTATTATGAGACTGACCTTGAAATCCAAGAAATGAGGCAACAGTTTGCAATTTGAGATTGGCAATACCATGTAAATCTGAACTCCGACGTTCAAAAGCTTCATCATACAAATCCACCTTGTACTGTTGGCTATAGTCTAAACCATGCTCTGCTAAAATAGGTAAATCACTTTTAGCAGCATTGTAGCCTATCATCAGCAAAGAACCCACAAACTCTTGGAATTCTTCTAAGACTTTCTCAACTGGAGGAGCATCTTTTAAGGTTTCGGCTGTAATCCCAGTCAATCCATTGATAAAACTCTTTAGAGGCACACTAGTATGGACATAGGAATCATAGGCATCGATTTCCTGACCATCTCTAAAACGCACTGCCGATACTTGAATCAAGTGTGTTTGTCCTTCGTGCTGATTAAATTCTAAGTCAAAAGCAATGTAATCTTCTAATCGTTCCATTTTCTACCTCTCCTATACTGTTATTTTATACTCTTCGAAAATCTCTTCAAACCGCGTCAGCTTCGCCTTGCCGTAGATATAGTTACTGACTTCGTCAGTTTTATCCGCAACCTCAAAAACATGTTTTGAGCTGACTTCG